>DYMC01000107.1 GCA_020721745.1 Lentisphaera sp.
CTGAAGGCGCGGAAGAACACGGTGTCTGGCGGGACTGGCCCGTGGACATCGTAGCCTTCGCTTTTTGCAGTTTCGACCGCCGGAGCTATCTCCCTGGCCTCCTCGTCTCCAAACGCCCCTGCCTCCCCGGCGTGCGGATTCAGGGCCGCGACTGCGATTTTCGCACGGCCCCTGAGTGTTTTCGCGGCTCCGGATGTGAGTCTGACGACCTTCAGTATTCTATCCTTCTTCACGAGTCCAACGCAGTCCTTGATTGACACATGCGTGGACACGTAGGTGGTAATCATCCTGTCTGACGCTATCATCATCGCGTAGTCCTTTACCCCGCACATTCCCGCGACCAGCTCAGTGTGGCCGACGAAGCCGGGGCTGGACAGCATTATCGCCTCCTTGTTCACTGGAAGCGTCACCATTGCGTCAACCTGTTTCCTTATCGCCAGCGATGCCGCTCTTTTGATGTATTCGAGGGATGCGGCACCGGCCTTGCGCGAGATTTTTCCAATCTCGACATCCTCCGCGCCCATCAACCTCATGTCCATCACGTTCAATGCGCCAGCGGACAGCGAACTGCCGTCGCAATTTGCCAGGTTGACCTTGAGCCCGGTTTTTTCGGCGCAGAAGCGCAGGACGGAAATGTCCCCGATGATGAAGGCATCGTCCGGGAAGCTTCCTTCCAGGCATGATTTTAGTGCTATTTCCGGCCCCACCCCGTTCGGGTCGCCCATGCTTACAGCAATCATTTTGCCCATTGCCCCCCACTGGTTTGCCTGATAGAAATTCAGGTGGCAATCTAGCATCCTGAGGCGGATTTGCGAACTGCGGTGCTTGGGCGATGGGGGGAGAGGGGGCGGGAATTGCCGATCGCCTGGTCTTCCGTTACATGAAGTTGCAACATGATGTCGGGGAGATTTTGCAGGCGTGATTTTTTTACCCGCATCTTGATTTTGTATCGCCACGGGTTACTTTAGCCTGCGATTTTGACCTTACATCAACATGCCAAAAGGGGAGCTCTCCAATGAAAAAAGCCGCACTTATGTTGGTCGTGCTGCTTGGTCTGTCGCTTGCGCTGCTTGCGCAACAGGAAAAGAAGAATGTTTCAGTCTCGGCCACGGTTGATTCAGGGACAGGAGCCATTCAAGCGAAGCTCGTCCCTGGTGAATTCGATGTCCCAGCCGGCCTGAAGGCTGTCAATTTGAGGGTAAGCAAGCACACCACGCTCCAGGGGCAGTCATCAAGCAGCGACAAGCGTTCCAACGGCGACATCTACTGCGTGAGCACGGGGAAATATGTTCCCGCTTCGCAAATGGAGCTTCCTGCCGGCAAGTACAAGTTTGTCGTTGGCGGCGAACCCGGCTCCATGGGCACGCTCACATATGATCTTGTCCTTGCGAAATGATGTCCGCATTCGCGTGTGGTTCAACATGAAAATCATCAAGGCAATATCCGCATTGTCGCCCCCTATCCTGTTCCTACTGGCGTTTTCACTTTTCCAGCACAGCACAGATGCGGGTAGCTTGGCATCGTTTGCCGTTGGATCAGGTGATGTGTCAATTCAGTCCCCCCGGATGGATGGAGACTTTGATCATCTGTCCGCTGACCGGCAATTTCCTGCGGAGAGTATTGAAGAGCCGTCTGAAGCCGCGAAAACGATCGGCACTGGAGTTCTTGTCGCCGTTTCCGCCATAAATGCTGTGCTTCTGATGATATTCGTCTTGACCCTTATATTTAGATGGAAAAAGTCGGGTGTTGCCGGAAAATTCATTCTCTCCGGATGCTCCCTGATCCTCCTGATCACCTTTGTCCTCTCCGCTGTTGGTGTTGCTCTCGTCTTCTTCTACATGGGTAAAGACAAGACGTCCTCCGATAGCGAATCAGGCAAGCCTTCTTCCGGCGATCCGGCAAGCGCGCTCAAAGAGGAAATGCCATCGTCTGTGCAGGCACGGACCCAATCCGAGGAGGAGATTGCGAAATTCGCATTCGAGAAATTCAACAATGCTGTAAAACTCTATCAGGATTATCAGAAAAATTTCGATCCGGACATCTACAAAAAAGCCATCTGGGAAATCGAGCTGGCCCTCGAAGCTGATCAAAGCAACCCCGCATATTGGCTGCTTGCCGGGAAGATATATTCGGAAGTGGCGCCGGACCTCGAAGTCCAGGTGACCGCCGAAACATACTTGCGAAAATCGCTGGAACTCGACCCGAAAAATCTCCAGACCATCCTCACGCTCGCGAACTGCCTCTCCCTGCAGGACCGATACCATGAGGCGGCCGAGCTCTTCACAAAGGCGCTGTCGAGAGACTATTACGCCCACCGCGACTATCTCGTGCCGATAATCACCTACACATACATCTACGACTACCAGTATGAAAAAGCCGAAAGATTCCTGCGCAGTCTCCTCGACAGCGATCCCGGATCGGAAGTGATCCGCATCAGCCTCGCGGTGGCAATGAACATGCAGGGAGAGGAAAAGGCGGAGGACGCGAAAACCGAATTGAGAAAGGTCATTGCCAAGGCCGATAGTCCGCCACTCTTAAAAACCTACGCATCCAACCTCCTCAAAAATTTTGACAAATGGCATGACAAGAGGTTCGCAGAATGAAAAACGATAGAAGAAAAATACATTTTGCGAATTTCGCAGCTCTGCGCGCCTTCATATTACTATTCTTTCTTTCCGCGTCACTGATTCTCTATTCTCTCGAAACCCCGGACAAGTTCTCGAGCAACGAGGCATGGAAGGATGCCCGTCAATCGGAACTGCAGACAAAAATTGATGCAGCAGTGGCAAGAGGTGCGAAGAGTTCCGAAATCACGAAAATCCGCGAGACTTGGATGAATGAAAACAGGGCATTGGAGTCCGGCAGGACCGAAGCATTGAAGAATTTCATAAAAGATGTCTATGGTGTGTCTGACGACAAGACTGTCGAGGAAATCCTCGACACCGATTTCGAGCATTCCGGGACAAAACCTGAGCAGGGCCAGGGTAGATTCGGCGACATTGACTTGACACCGAAACCAGAAGCCTGGAAGAAGATCAGCGACTATGCGAGGAAAAATCCAGACAAGATGAGCCTGGAAGATGGAGCCACAACGGCAGGTCTGCCTAGCCAGGAAATCACCATCCACAACCCGAATAAAAATTACGAATACAGCGTCGAAAAAGGTCCGGATGGAAAGGTCAAAATAGTGGAGGCGGGCAAGGGCGGCGCACCCGTAAAGCGCATGGGCACTGTGGCGCGTAGAGCCGCAAACGAGGAAAGCTATTTGTCATACGAGTTCGACAAGGACGGCAAGATCGTTACAGAGGGTGGCGCAAGCGTGGGATACGACAAGGACGGCAGACCTGTCAGGAAGCCTGGTCCGAAGATTGCGAATCCGCATCTGAACACGCTCGACAACATCAAGAAGATTGGAGACCATTTGGATAAACGCGGGAACTTCGAATACAAGAAAAATCAGTCCACAGCCAAGGCCGTCATGAGGATTATCGAGGGGGCGTATGGAAGCGATCCGTCCAAATGGCCTCCCGAAATTGCCGATATGCACAAAAAGTGCCATCAAGTGAAGAATGGGGTGGCCGTCGAAGAGCTTGGAATGACCGACAAGAATGCGAAGAACCGGTTCTACGACCAGATGGAGAAAGTCGTCAAGGATTCATATGCTAAAACCTCCGCCGACTCTGCCAGACGCGACGCAGAGCTTGCCGCAAAACGCGACCAGGCATACAATGAGATGCTGGAGGCAAAAAAGAAAATGGGAGACTGCGTGAGAAAAATGGATGAGGCGGGACTCAAAAAAGCCCAGGAGCGGATGCGGCAAAAGAAGGCGGAATATGAAGATGTCTCCTCAAAACTTACCGAAAAAAGAGCCACTGAAGCGATAGTGGAACGCGTAGTTGCAGAGTCAACAGTTGCAGATCCAAAAAGAAAGGGGGGGGCGGCCGTGCTGCTCTCGAAGTGCAAGGGAAAAGACGCTAGAAGCGTCGAATCCAAGTTTGGTCAACGTTCAATTCAGGATATCGAGACCAGAAAAGTGATGAGTCCGTCGGAGTTCGAATCAAAGCTTCTTGAAGATTCACGGAAAAAACTAGGCGACGCGATGAAAGCACCCTCTATGGACACCGATGCCACTTCGCGAAAATCGCATCCACCTACGCGCACTGGCTATGACCCAACGACAGGCAGAAAAGCCTTCTTCAACCGTGTCGGAACATTATTGGACATACTTGGAGCATATCAAGCCGGAGAGACGACAGGCGAGGCGCTCGACCTCATGTTTGACATGAATCCGACAATGAAAAAAGGAGTTCAGACTGTTACCGCAGGAGCAAGTCTGCTCACGCTCTCCCAGAATGCCAGAGTCTCCGGGATTGGGGCTGTGGCGGCTGGAGCACCGGGGGCGATAAAGGCCGGGGCGGAGGCGAGCATTGACGAATTAAGCCAATGGTATCTGGAGAATCCCAACGCAGGTGATCCAGATTTCTTTGAGAGAACAAAGATCGGAATGAGAGGAGCCAAAAATTTCGCCAGGCAATATGCGAAGGATACTGCCTACGGCTTGACGGTCAAACCCGTTGTGGACGTATATCAGATTGCCGAATCCGGAAGCGGCGCATTCAAGGCGAAACTCGAAAAGATCGAGACGGAACGAAAGAATCGTAAAAACAAGGAGCAGATGCTGGCGACGAGCGAGAAAAAGGTCTTTGACCCGATAAAGGACAAATTCGACCGCATGGAGAAGGAGGCCAGTCGGATTCTGGAAGACAAATCATCCTCCGAAAACGCCAGGCAGAAGGCGAAGGAGCTCCTCAAGGAGTTGGAGAGCGGCAGGAACCGACTCCAATGGGCTCTCGACAAACAGAGAGACAGAGATGTCAGCGGAGATTCCGGCGTGGACTACAATGAGGAGGACGAGAACAAAAAACATGTTGATTATTTAAAGGCGCAGAAGGAGAGGGAGCAGGATCAGAAGGATAGGCAAGTCACGGAGACGCTTCTCGCAACATCATTGTCCAAAATCGAAGAGAAGATGAATGAACTCAACGAGGCCGCAAATTCCGTCCGAGTGAAAATCACCGTGCTTGATTCCGAGACAGCTTCTCCGCTGGACGCCGAAGTGTCCATCGCAGGAGCCAAATACAGGCGCCTTGGACAGAATACAACGAACGGCAAGACAAGCTTCAGTGATGTCCCTGGCGGAAGCTATGAAATCAGCGTCAGGGCGCGCGGCTACGAATCCAAACAGGGGACATACTCCTTCAACCCGTCGAAGAAAAAAGAATACTCCGGCAATTTCAAGCTCACGAAACTAACGCCCGAGGACAGCAGGCCCGTCGTTGCGAAACTCGCAGTCATGGTCGTGGACGCGGAGACTGGCGCGGCCATCCCGGGGGCAAGCATAGCCTTGGAATCCCCTGACAGGAACTATTCATGGTCGGGCTCCACGCCGACCGGCGCGATGGAATTCCCCACTCTCGCCTCAGGAAATTACTATGTTTCCGCAGGCGCACCGGGATATCAGGCGAAGTCAAGAAATAGAATTCCAATAGAGCCGGCAAAAAACTCAAGCCCGAGATGCAAGGTGAGCCTGCTCAAGGGGCAGATGCCACAGAAGCCCGACGGAGAGCTGGATTTCAAAAAGATCGCGGACAATACTTATGTCCAGACCGACGATGGAGCAAAGAGGGCAGGGGAGCTGAACAAGGGAGCGCCCACTCAAGAAAAGACACCGCAGAAAACAAGCGCCAACAACAACGACGATATAAGGAAACAGATCGAGGCTTTGAGGGCGGAAGGCAATGCTAAACTCGACCAGATCCGCGCCGAGCTCAAGAAAATGGAGGGTAAGGAAATAAGCATTGGATGTCCTCAATGTGGACACGGCGGGCCTCATTTCTGGGACGGAAGCGGATGGACCTGCAAGAATTGCGGTGCGACCGTATGTCAGCCATCGAAGTATCCCACATCCGCTGGAACATACTCAAAAGTCCGAGACGAATATAAGCGCAGAATCGCCGAAATCGAGGCGAAATTGAAATAACATATTGTAAGAGTCCAGCAACCTCCGTCATTCTTGAGACGTTGCGATGCCAACGTCTTTACTGAACGCATACTTCCAGCTCATTATCGCCAGATAGAAGCATAGCGGCGAGAAGCAATACAGTCGCCCGCAATGTGAAGACGATGATGATTCTAACAAGATCGGGCGCCGCCGCTGCCGCCGCCGCCGATGGGCAACCCTTGCACCCGGCACCTCCTCCGAGAGCATCCCGCACTACGGCGATTAGAAGCACGGCGACGCAGAGCATGGCAAGCATGGCTGCCGGACGACGCCATTCCGGTTTCAGCAGGAATGAAAATGCAAGAGCAAAGAGAAGCCCGGAATACAGATACGACAATATCCCGGACAGTCGCCAGGGGAGCCCGAATTCAAGAAGTCCGTCGCGGATCATCTTCAAGTCCCCGAGCGAGCCCATCGCCAGATGCAGAAAGAACAACCCGCAAAACAATTGTCAATCTCACCGGCAGGGATGTTGATTGCACCAGCGATGTGACCGTATTCGTAGTGTTTCCTCTCGCGGATATCAAGAAAAAGATTGTTCGGATTGTAGAACATCTGGATGACATCCGGGAGAGAGAGGGGCATTATTTTCGGTGCGCTCCTCCCAGTCTTGGGTTCAGGCTTGGCGAATGCTTTCTGTATCGGCAGTTCCCTCGATGTGAAGGCAATCATGCCACCGGTAAACGCAGACAGCGCAAAGAGAAGAAAAAGATTTTTCAAGAATTTTTTCATTTTCGACTTGAAATCTACCCCCCCATCTATTTTACAAGCGTAAATGCAAAAAAAAACTAATTCAGGGGGTGATTTTATGAAGAAGAATCTATTCATCCGGCTCTCTTTTATCGTTGCCGTGATTGCGAATTTCGCATTCATTGCGCCGTCTGACGCGGAGGAGAAGGCGGCAGTCGGCAGGAAATCCGCTCCCGCGAAGGGGCAAAAAGCCGCCACTACTGAAAAGAAAACTCCCGATGCGCCTCTCGTCATCCCGAATCCCCTCCCCACCGATCCCGTGGAAAATGCGAAAATCGCAAAAAAGATTTTGGAGAAGGCTACCGGAAAAGAGGTGAATAAAACGATCATCTCTGAAAAACAATTTGAAGATGGCACAACAATCAAAAGTTATAGTAAAATAACTCCGGATGGTATTTACCTTTATAGATCGGAGACTATAAGAAAACTTGAGAATGGAAAAGAATGTAAAGAAAATATCTCTATAAGAAATGGTTCTGGGAAATATTATATATTGGGGAATATTGCTATCAAAGATGAATATTCGAAAGTATCAAGGGAAGATGTTGGAGACAATAAGTTGCCTGAAAAATCTATATTTACTTACTCGATAAAGGAGTCAAGTTATAAAGGTAAAACATGTTATGAAATAACCGAAAAGGAAGACAGCTTGGCACTTGAGGGCAATGATATTGCAATAACTGTATATGTCATTGATAAATGCATAAATATAGTTCTTTCTACCAGATATTTTGATAAGAATGGAAAGTTGGTAGTGGAAACTGACTTTGATTCTGTAAAAACAAGTGTGCAAGTCGAAGATAATTTATTCGACATCCCTGATAATTCCATTATTTTTAATGCAAAAACACAAAACGAATTTATCGAAATGATGACTATTGCTCGAGACAAGTTGCTCATAGAAACAAACATGAATCCCCCAATAATTCCATTGCTGAAACAACACTACAAGAAAAAGTATGGGACAAATGATATGTTGGAAATTTTAAACAAAATAAAAAAAGGAGAAAACAAAGAATGAAAAGAAAAACAATTGTCCAGTGTGTCTGCATAGTGGTTATTGTTGCACTAGTGATATGGAAGACAGCAGCGAACGAAGCATGTGTAAATCGTGTCAACGCGCTTTATGCCTTGTGTCAAGATGTTGCGAACAAAATATATGGCAACCTGCAAAAGAGATGTGACAGAATGCCGTCTTCCCCCCTTAAAATACATTGCTACAGGGGCGCAGACGACACTTACACATTTTTGTTAAAGGCCTGCGATGAAAACCGTGACAAAGGACTTATAAGATGTTCACGCATATGAATTCTTATCAATGCTAGTGTCCTGCGTCGCAAATACGTTGAATAAAATTCAGAACCCGAAAGGTTACGGAATTTGACTTGACACCAATTTTGCCTTACAAAGAGCCAAGGGAGGCAAGAA
>DYMC01000324.1 GCA_020721745.1 Lentisphaera sp.
TCGAAGCATTTGTAAAATAGATCCCGATGTTTATTTCACACATTAAAACAAAAAAAGGATGATGGTCAAAAAGGCCATCACGGAATCAGATGTTGATTAAGAACTGCCGTATTATTTCTCCCGATCGTGACGAGGATGGAGCCTCCATAGAGATAGATGGAGCTTTTATAAAGAGAATTTATCCTCGGGGAGCCTCGCTTCCGGAATCGGAGAAAGTCTATGATGCCGGAGGACGGATGGCGATGCCGGGATTCATTGATGTTCATACCCATGGAGCCATGGGCTTCGATGTCATGGACGGAACCGATGAGGCAATCGAAGCCATTGCCGCCGCGAAACTTAAGGAAGGAGTGACAGCTTTCTGCCCCACTACATTGACTGCGTCTGAAGCATGTCTGGAAAAAGCGTGCGCCGCCGTCGCCCGCTATCAGGCCGACGCCGAACGGCAGACCGCGAAAATTCCCGGCGTCCATCTGGAAGGACCGTTCATCAATCCGCAATTCATCGGCGCACAGAACCCGGAATTCGTCAGGAAGCCCGATATAGATGAAGTAATGAAGCTGGATCGTATTGTTGATGTGATGATTGTTTCCTATGCGGTCGAAAAGGATGGAAAAGGGGATTTTGCCGCGCGACTCGCGGCAAACGGCATTGTCTCCTCCTGCGCTCACAGCGCGGCGACCCGCGAACAGTTCACCCGGGCGGGAATAAAACGCCTCACCCATTTCTGCAACCAGATGTCGCCATTGCATCACCGGAATATCGGGCTGCTCGGCACGGGGCTGATGGATGACGAGGTGATGGTTGAAGCGATATGCGACAAAGTTCATCTGGGCGCGGATATGATACGGCTTGTTTTCAAAATCAAGCCGATAGAAAAAATCGCAGTAATCACCGATTCGGTGTTGACATCCGGGCTCCCCGACGGCGACTACTTGATCGGAGGGCTTGAAGTGGCGCTGAAAGACAGCGTCAGCCGCCTGAAATCCAATGCTGCGCTGGCGGGCGGAACGACTCCGTATTGGCAGGCGTTGAAAAACATTTACGAACTGACGGGGCTGCCGTTGCGGGAACTGGTCAAGACGACCGGATACAACCAGGCGCAAGAACTGGGGCTGGAAAAGACCGGAAAGATTGAAGCTGGCTATTATGCCGATATTACTGTGCTCGATGCAAATTTCAAACCCGCAATGACGTTCGTCAACGGCAAACAAAAGCTGTAATTCTTTTGTCCTTCTCGAAAGGTCATCACGGAATCAGG
>DYMC01000325.1 GCA_020721745.1 Lentisphaera sp.
TGCAAGTCTGCTGGTGTCAAACAGCTTGGAAGCGTCAAATGCAACCCCTTTGCCCACATGCCAGAGCGCTGCGGCCAGCTTTCTCATGATCGCCACTAGGGCTTTCATCTTCATGCCGCCGTCTCGGGATATTTTCTTGCTGTACCAGGCCTTGACGATTGTATCGCGCTGGATCAGCCGTAGCGCGGCCATGTACAGGTACATCCGGGCCGAACCCGATCCCCGCTTGGTGATGCGCAACTGACCTTTATGCTTACCGCTGCTCCGTTCCTTGAGGTTGAGACCCAGGGCCTTGACCACGCTGCCGGCCCCGGAATGGGCGTCCATGCCACCAACGGCGAGATAAATGACCGCTGCCGTCACTTTTCCCACTACCGGACTCATCGCCTTCACGCCGTCCACGTCCTGGGTCAGGCCCTCAACCTGCTGTTGAGCTTGACGTCGTTGCTGCTGGAGTCTGCGTATTTCCCGGCACAGTTCCTGAACCTGGAGGCGCTCGGCTTCAAGACTCTTGACCCCCAGACTGGCAGCCGCGCTGGTAAGAACGGCTTGAATCTTGTCGTCCTTCAGCTGAACGCCGCCCACTTTTTTCATGAGGGCTTCGGCCTCATCCAGATTCTGATCAACATGTTCCGGACAGCCGTAGCGAATCAACAGTTCGAGCAGGGTTGCGGATTGTAACGAGAGAATGCTCGACAACTCCGGCCAGTAACGCATTGTCAATGCCTCAAGTCGATTGATGTTGCGATAATAGGCATCGTCGTACATCTCCATGGTGCGGATCGCCGCAGTCAGCGTCCGCTGATCCTCGTCGTGCATGGGCCACAGCTCGCTGAATCCCTCCAGATGCAGATAACCAATGATCGCGGAGGCCTTGGCGTCGTGCATGCTGGGAACACCGTCATAGACCTCGGCGGCATCGTGGGAACGCTTGGGGCTGACACGATACACATCGATGCCGTGTCCAAGAAACTGGGCGCGCAAGCTGTCACCATAGGTGCCACTGGGCTCCATCGCGACCTCCAAGGAGTGCCAGCGCAGTTTTTTCAGCATCAACTCGAGCAGAAGCTGGCTTTCCGATGGATGTTGCCATTTCACGGTAAGCAGCACTTCCTTGTTCAAGGTCATTATGGATGCAACAAAATCAGTTTTAGCAACATCTATACCGAGAATAATAGATTGCCCGTTAACCTTCTCGGATAAGGCATCAACATTTACTTTCTTGACATCAACGGTTTTATACGCTTTCTTT
>DYMC01000326.1 GCA_020721745.1 Lentisphaera sp.
CTAAAAATTGCTGCCACCAAACTTGTCTTGACTTTGTCCTGGCAGCGTCTAGCGCCGGCTGAAGGCCGGGAGCTTTTCGTCCAGTATTTCCTGAAGTCTCGCCTTGTCCTTGAAATACAGTGAAATCAGCTTTTTGCCCTCAAGCTGGTATAGTTTTTGTTTTTTCATCATTCCGATCTTGTAGTCGAGGGTGTCCATGCCCCAGTATTCTATGTAGACATCATATTCCGGCAGATAGAAGTCCGGGCGGACGGCGTATCCCCCGATGATCCGGATGCGTTCGTCATATCGGAAACTTATGCCGTTTGCATGCAGATAGTCGGATATTATCCGCTCCCCATCGGACTGCACGAGAGTGCCACTCCGGGTTTCTATTGTCTTTTTGTCTTCGACAATGGTGTCGTAGTTGCGGCGTTTCAAGAAGACCTCGTCGAAGCATTTGTCGCAGTAGACGCGCTGGAATGTCTTCATGCTTCTGGCATATTCGTCGGCAGTGATCTTGATGCTGCATCTCTGGCATTTGTGCTCGGCTTGCTCCTCTTTGATACGCAATGCCTCCCGTATGACTGATACAGCTCTCTGCGCGTCGCGCTGATTGTAGTCCTTTTCAGAAGGATTGACAGCCATGTCCTGGATATCCGCGAGAGCCAAGTCCGCCTCGGCGCCGAAAGACATGATTGCCTTCACGGCATATTGTCTCACTTGCGGATGCTGATCCTGCAGGAGCGGCTGCAGGGCCTCCACTGCCGCCCTGGCGTCCACAAGCCCGGCCAGCTTCCCTATGGCGGAAGCGGAGAGCCTGCGGACATGCTGGGAGTCCATCTTCAGGAAAGCGACAAGCTCCCGAAATGCGGCTGATTCGCCTTTCCTGCCGATTTCGAGAGCCCTGTCGGTCATTTTCTTTTCGATGTTCCTATCCATTCTTGATCCTTCCGCCTCCGGGCTGATGTCGCAAAACGACAGTGAAGTCAGTCAGCCCAAATCTATTGCCGCTTTTTGCAACTAGTCAAGTGCAAGTCGAGCGGACAGGGCAGGGGGCAAAGCCCCCCATCCACAAATCTCAGCCACAATATATCAAAGCATCTCGATTGGCTCTACCCCAGGCGGACAGTTCTTTTTGATTCCCTCTATCGGTGTCACGGCATAGTCCGAGAAATCCCTGGCGGGGGTGGCGCAGTCATTTTTCCGCCCGATCTTGACCAAATCGAAAAGCTGATGCGCGGGGGCGGAGCCGAGGGGGGAGCT
>DYMC01000108.1:0-5024 GCA_020721745.1 Lentisphaera sp.
CACGTATGAAATCACGTGTTGCCATGCCCGCGAAAGGAGTTTTGCAATTACCTCTATTGTTCTGATATGATTTTCTCGATTTCGGCCTTTGCCTCCTCGAATGATGCCATGAGTTCCGCGAGGAGCGCCCCAGTTTTCTGTGCGTCGCCATTTCCTGAGGTTTTCTCGATTTGCCTGGCGACGGAGTGCAGCCTTTCGGCGCCGATGTTGCCGGCGGATCCTTTAAGGGAGTGGGCTGCGTCGCGCAGTTTTTCCATGTTCTTCTCCGGCAAGGCATCTTTCATGTCGGCGAGTTGTTTGGGGGCATCATCAAGAAAGACTTTCAGGACTTCCACGATGAGTTCCTTGTCTCCCATAAGTCTTTCTTGGAGGGAATCCCTGTTGAGGGATTGAAGTTTTTCCGACGTATTGTCTTCTTTCATTGTTTCCGTCCTTATAGTTGTGGTAATTGCAAAATTGCCTTTTTAGGGGAACGCCAGCCTTATGGCTGGCTATTAAAGCCGGTCATAAGACCGGCGTTCCGTCAGCAATTTTGCAATTAACTCAGTTGGGTTTTTTGTTTTTTTGTTGATATTTTCTCGGATAATTCAGATAGGCATCGCCTGAGCTCGTCCGGGTTTATCGGTTTCGATATATATTCGTCCATCCCCACCTCTATACATCTTTCGCGGTCGCCCTTGAGGGCATGGGCGGTCATGGCGACTATGGTGATATTTTTGTCGCGGACGTTCCGTTCGCCCGACCTGATGGCCTTTGTTGCGGTGACGCCGTCCATGATCGGCATCTGGACATCCATCAGGACTACATCATAGTTGTGTTCGGCTAGTTTTTCAAGTGCCTGGAGTCCATTTTCCGCGCAATCGGGTTTAGCTCCGAATTTGGAAAGGATTGCGGTTGCGAGTTTTCTGTTTACCGCGTTGTCCTCGACGAGCAGTATCCTCAGGCCTGAGATGGCATCGTTGCGAGTCGGCTCCGATGTCTTCATATGGCATGTTTTCTCCATTTCGCGGGTCTTGCCGCCGGCGGATACAGCGGAGAGTATCCGGTCAAATAGATCGGACTGCCTGATGGGCTTGTGGAGGAAGGAGAAGAATCCGTGGCTTTTGGCCTCCCGCACGAGATGGTCATCGTAGTCGGAGGAAAGCATTATCATGATAGTGTCATTCAGATTTTGGTCGTCTTTGACGGCATCTGCGAATTGTAAACCGTTCATGCCCGGCATCTGCATGTCCACGACGGCGATGCCGTATTTTTCGCCTCTGTCGAGAGCCTTGCGCATTCCGTCGAGAGCCGACTTTGCGTCGGGGAAGATGCTCGCATCGCAACCCCAGCTGGAGAAGAGCTTTTCGAGCAGGTTCCTGTTGACTGGGTTGTCGTCCACTGCGATTATCCTGTGGTATCGTATCTCCTCTGCTGAGAAGTGCTTGTCCACATCTTCCGGCCCGCGCGCCTTTTCGAGTTTCACGGAGAAGAAAAATTCAGAGCCTTTTCCGAATTCGCTTCGAACGCCGATCTTGCCGTTCATCATTTCCACCAGTTTCTTGCAGATAGCAAGCCCCAGCCCGGTTCCTCCGAATTTTCTGGTGCTGGACTGGTCGACTTGGGAGAACGCATTGAAGAGGAACGGAATTTTGTCCTGGGGGATTCCGGTTCCCGTGTCCTTTACCGAGAAAGAAAGGGTGAAGGAGCCGTCGCCGCAGTCGTTGCCCGAGACCGTGAGGATGACACCACCGGTGTCGGTGAATTTGACCGCGTTTCCGATCAGGTTCAGGAGTATCTGCCTTATCCTGAGTTCGTCCCCGGAGAAGTGTGCAGGGATCGAAGTCTCAAGCACATAGGCATATTCGATTTTTTTCTCTTTCGCCTTGACGGCCATGAGGGTTGCGATGCTGTCCAGAGTCCTTTGCAGGTTGAAGGGCTTGTGTTCGACCTCCATCCTTCCCGCCTCTATCTTGGAGAAGTCGAGGATGTCGTTTATTATATGGAGAAGGCTTTCCCCGCAGGATTTGATGGCCTCAACGTATTCGAATTGGATTTTATCTAAGTTGGTGTCGGCGAGGAGTCCTGACATTCCGATTATTCCGTTCATCGGAGTTCTTATCTCGTGGCTCATGTTGGCCAGGAACTGGCTTTTAGCGACGTTCGCGGATTCGGCCTCGAAGGCCATGCGCTTGGCGCTCTCGTTGGCCTCTATCAGCCTGAGATTGGCATCCTCGAGGGTCTTTTGCGCAGAGATTAGTTTCTCTTCGTGGGACTGTTTGAGTTGGGCATTGACCAGGAGTTCGGCCATGACCGTAAGGAGCGAGATGTCCTCCTCGCTCCATTCCCTGTGTCTGCGGACTGAATCGAAACCGACGAATCCGGTGCATTTTGGACCATCCATCATCGGCAGTGTGATCATGGAGAGAATCTTCTGTGGCTCAAGTATGTCCCTGAGGCTTCCGTTTGGCAGTGCGGACACGTCCTGCACCAGATAGACCTCCCCTTTTGAATGAGCTTCGACACATTCACGCAGTTTGTCCATCGGCAGGGACTGGAGATTTTTTATCTGGGCTTCGACTCCTTCGGCGCACCATTCGTGGGTGTTCTCCATTGTCCTCGCGCGGAAGTCATAGCTGAAAACATATGATCGGTCTGCATCCACGAAATTTCCAATGTCGCGCAATGCCTCCGATATGGCCTGGTCGAGTTTGGATGGTGCGATGTTTATGAACTCCTTCGCGAGGTCCATGAGCAGCTTCTGGAGAGCCGAACGCCTTTTTATCTCCGCTTCCGCTTCTTTCTCCTTGGTGATGTCCTCGAAGCTTTCTATAGCTCCTATGACTTTCCCGTTCGAATCGCGTATGATATCTAGATTTTTTTGTATTGTCAGTATTTCTCCGTTTTTCGTCTGTATTGTGCACATCTTGTTTCGTATGGGCTTTGCCACGTCATCGGAGAATGCGCCGCATTTGGTCCGGCATGGCTCCCCGCAGAAGAGGTGACAGGATTTTCCAAGAATCTCCTTCTCCGTGAATCCCGTGATTTCCGCCGCCCTGTTGTTCCACGAGGTCACCAGCTTGTTGGTGTCCACGGTGAAGACCGCGCTCGGGACGGTCTTGTTGACCAGTTCGGCCCATTCCTTGGCGGCGACGATGTCCATCTGGGCTCTCTTTTGCTCGGATATGTCGTCCATCGAGACCAATATATGATTGTGATATCCGTCGTCGAAGGGGGTGAGGGTTATCCTCATTACGGCATCTTTGTTTATTGCGGGGGCTAGTTTCCATTCGAAGACCTGCCTGTTCCCCTTGACGGCACTGTCCCAGAAGTCCAGGAATTTCATGTTCCCATGTATCAGCGGCACTATCCCCTCCAGCATTTTCGAGAGCAAAATCCTGTCCTTTGTGAGCATTGTCCTGGAGATGGCGCTTTTATTGCAGTCAAGGACATTGCCGTCTAGATCCAGTATGAACATGGCCTCCTGAGATGAGTTGAAAACGGCCTCGAGTCGCAATTGACTCCTTTGCATCAGGAGGGTTGTATCGAAGTTTTTGTGCTGCTTGTAGACTAGAACGACGAAGAGAATGATGAAGAGGAGCGTTATGAGCATTGGAACTCTCCGGGCAGCTTCGCGTCCGCGCTGCAATTCCAGCGTGGAGCTGTCTATGCCAAGAGCTGCAATTACTTTCCCTGTGCCAGGATCGCGTATCGGCTCGAATGCGCTGTGCCAGTCCCCCCAGCGATCATGATACTTTGCTGTCTTGGCCCTGCCATTGCGCAGGACAGCCCGAAGCTCTTCCGGGGCATCGCTGTAGATGTCGCCTGGTGCCGAGTAGTCCCCGGAGGATTCCGGTTCCGAATCGGCAAGAAAGATCACTGTCCCGTCTCCAAGTATTCTGTTCAGGTAGATGAATCTGTAGCTTGTCTTCGACTCCCTTATGAACGAGAGCTGTTTTTTTATCTGCTTGTAGTCTTCGCTTCCGATGTCATCCGCTCTTCCTCTCAATGCCGATATCTTGAGCGGGTTGATGATCGAGGAAAATATCTTGGCGTTGAGGGACATCTGCAGATTATTCGAGATTTCCACCTGCCTGCCAGCTCTATCGGTAAAGAACCACCCCGTTATGATTATGCACAGTATGACGGCTATAAAAATCTTGCTCTGGCGCAGGATATTTTTGTAAGTATTTATGCTTCCAGCTTCCCTGCAGGTCGAGAGCGCGTAGAATCGCCAGAGGTTGACGGACAGCATAGAGACAAGAAGTGCCTTGATTAGTTGCGGCTGGAATCCAAGGGCATCCAGGAAAAACCCCCTGCTCAGAAACCTGAAAGGTGCAGGAGACGCATCCAATGAGAAAAAGGCTGCCAGGATGATGAATCCAAGAAGCGAGACGGATGCGAAAAGCAGTTGTTTCCTTTCGTTGCTGGAATGCCTCTTTGCCTTGAGATAGAGAGTCGCGGACGAGAGGATGCCGGCAGGGATCAATATTGAGATGTTCAAGCTTATGATGAGACCGGCTGGCCCCAGAAGAAACCCCAGGGGGATTATGATGGCTGGAAATAGCAAGAGGAGCCCCTTTGGCAATTTAATCTTTGCGTATTCTTGGAAGCCAAAGATACCGAAGCGTAAAAGACAGATGCAGCCAACAGCCTTCAGAAAAATTGACACATACTGGATCAACTGGTTCGCTTCTAGCGAAGGAGCCAGCAAAAGTCTTTCGGACAAGACTATGGTATGGGTCAGGGCAAAAATGAGCATCTGCCCCCATTTCAGCCTGCTCCGCGTCTCCCTGGAGACAAGTGCGGTGACAAGGACAAGAAGGAGCCAGGACACTCCGTAGAGGAAATCCACATAATCCACATTCTCAATGAAAAATGATTTCATTTTTTTCTCCGTTGGCGGCCAGGAATGGCCGCCCTACTTTTTGCGCACGCGTAAAGTATGTTGGGCATTCTTGCCCGACAAAGTATGTTGGGCGCTTGTCCACCTCTGGAGGATTCCTGCCCGACATCCAGGCTCCATGTTTTCCAGCTGGCGGCCA
>DYMC01000108.1:5124-7996 GCA_020721745.1 Lentisphaera sp.
CTCCTCATTCCGCCGCGGCGCCTGCGAGAGCATGTTTCACCTCCTCGACGAGTTCCGCCTTCGTGAAGGGTTTGCGGACGATTCCGACGTTATTTCCCACTATTCCCTTCTTCGAGATTATATCTGCGGTGTATCCGGACATGTAGAGCACCTTGCATTCCGGGTGTATCTGGAGGATCTTGTCGGCGAGCTCCTTTCCGCTCATGTCCGGCATTACCACGTCGGTGAGGAGGAGGTCAATCCTCTCTTTCCTGGCCGCCAGGTCGAGAGCCTTGAGGGGGTTGTCGGCCTCGATCATGTTGTAGCCCAAGTTCTCCAGCATACTCCTGCAGATGGTCAGGACGGATGGCTCGTCATCTGCCACGAGTATGGTTGTGTTTTGCCATTGGATCGTCTCGGCGGCCTGGATCAGCTTTTTCTCCTCCGCCGGAACTTCCGCTTTTTCATTTGCGAGCGGGATGTGGATGTCGAAAATCGAGCCTTGTCCCGGTGTGCTCGAGACCGTTATGAAGCCTCCGTTTTGCTTCACTATGCCGTATATGGTGGAGAGGCCCAGCCCCGTTCCCTTGCCGGAAGGCTTTGTCGTGAAGAATGGCTCGAAGATGTTGTTCATGACGTTTTCATCCATTCCGCAGCCATTGTCCGCCACGGAGATGACGGCGAAGTTGCCGGGGATGAACTGGGGATGCTGCCTGCAATGCTCCTCGCAGAAGGAGCGTTTTGATGTCGAGATCGAGATTGTTCCCTTCCCCGAGATGGCATCCCTGGCGTTGATGCATAGGTTCATGAGTATCTGGTCGAGCTGGCTGGGATCCATCTTGACCCTTATTTCCTCCCTTTGGAGGGATAGGATGACTTCGATGTCTTCGCCGAGCATGCGATTGAGCATTTTTGCCGAATCTCGGATTGACTCGCAGATGTCCAATATGCGGGGTTTGGCCGTTTCGCGCCTTGCGAAGGCGAGAAGCTGGCGGGTGAGCTCGGCGGAGCGTTTTCCGGCCTTCGTGATCTGCTCGATGTCCTTTCTCACTGGATCGTTCGCGTTCGTCTTGGACATGGCTAATTCTGCGAATCCGAGTATCACCGCGAGCATGTTGTTGAAGTCGTGGGCCACACCTCCGGCGAGACGGCCTATTGACTCCATCTTTTGCGCGGCGTGGAACTGCTTCTCGATATCGAGCTGGTTCGTTATGTCCCTCTTTATGGCTACGAAATTGCGGATAGTCCCGTCTTTGCCGATGACAGGGGATATCACGGCGTCCTCGATGTAGAGCGTGCCGTTTTTCCTCTTGTTCGTGAAGCGCCCGCGCCAGGTTCCGCCGGAACTTATCTGTTGCCAGAGATCCTTGTAGAAGTCCAGGTCCTGTTTGCCGCTCTTTAGTATCCTCGGGTTTTGTCCGAGCGCCTCGGCCTTGCTGTAGCCGGTGATTTTCTCGAAGGCCGGATTGACGTAGCGGATACATCCCTGGCTGTCGGTTACGACGACCGTTTCGGAGCTGTTCTCTATTGCTGTGGAGAGCATGTGCTCCTCTTCCTGCGCACTGAGCCTGGCGACGGTGTTGCTGATTATCCGGCACACGGAGCGGAGTGTCTCCTCCTCGGACTGGAGCCACTCGCGGGGCGCGCGGCATTCGTCGAGACCTACGAATCCGGCAATTCTTCCGTTGGAACAGAAGGGTGCGATTGTCAGCGCCTTGACATACTGCGACTGGAGCAGGAGTCTTCCCTTCGTGTCCGGGATCTTTCCGACATCTGCGATCGTTATTGCGTTTTTCGCGGAGAGCTCCTCTAAGAACCATTTGAAATCGCCGGCTGGAACCGCCTGCATCGAGTCCTTCACTGGGAGGATGTCTTTCGCAGCCCATTCGTGGCTGTTGTAGAAGGTCAGCCCACCGTCACGGGTCTGGAAGATATATGCCCTGCTGATGTCCAGATGCTCCCCGAGTATTCTGACACAGTCCTCCATGAAGTCGGAGAGGCTGGATGTCGTAAGAGAGAGGGAGGATGTCTCGGAGATTATTTTTTCGCACTCGAGCCTGCCCTTGATGTCCTGCTCGGCCTTTTTCCTCTCGGATATGTCGCGCGCGACTCCCCAGAAATACGAGACTGTCCCGTTTCTGTCCCTGACCGCGCCCGCCTGCAGCTCGACTGGGAACACCGTTCCATTTTTCCTGATGTATTCTTTTTCGTAGATGCCAGTCCACCCGAGGCCGAGCAGCCTCCGCTGCCATATCTCCTCGCGTTCCCATTTGTGCCATTTCTCCGGGGTGATGCTGTAGAAATCGGGCAAGTTCCTGAGCTCGTCGAGGTCGTATCCGAGCATGTCGCAGTAGGTCTTGTTCGCGTCCGTTATCCGCCCTTGCCCGTCAACGATTACGAAGCCGTCCCTGTTCGCCTCGAATATCTGGAGGTATTTGCTCTCGAGTTCCTTGATCTTTGCCACTCTTCTGGCGACGTTGCTGCGGAGGCTGCAGATCCAGATCATTGCCAGCAGGAGAGCTGCGGCGAGCCCCCCGATGCAGAAAGGCGAATAGTCCCTCTCGCTTGCCGACTTCAGGGTGTGTTTTGCATGGGGCGGGCGATCAATATCCTGGCAGTCGAGGCGGAGGGGCGACAGAAGGAGGGCAATGGCCATGAGGATGACTGGAAAATTCCGGGAAGATTTTCCGTCATATGGAATTCCATAGGGATAAATCATTGGCCAAGCCCTAGGTTTCTTGGAGTCACGTTATCACGGAATCCGGATTTTTCAAGCGTCGCGGCTTGATTTTTCCACAAGCCCAGATAGCGTAGCCAACGCCGTGCCACGTGTCTTAAGTGAGGTAATTGCAAAACTCTTTTCGCGGGCATGGCAACACGTGATTTCATACGT
>DYMC01000109.1 GCA_020721745.1 Lentisphaera sp.
AAAAATCACAGAGGTTCGGATCTCTGACGTACAGCTCGTGTTTGAAAAACGGAGATTTCGCGCCGGACGATCGGCTTTTAGGTTAAAGCACAGAGCTGCTGAAGTTGCCGTCCTTGAACACAGCCGCGGCCGCCGTGACCGGATTCGTGAATTTTGCGAAGACCCCGCCGGACATTATGTGCGAGCAGGCATCCGCCGCGCTTGCCGCCGCGAACGCTCTGTCGGAATGCTCTTCCCCCACGCTGTTGTGCTCGTATGTTGACACGTAGAGGAGCTTCCCGGGGACGCAGTCGAACTCGGCGATCTGGAGACAGTCCTTCCGGACTATTCCGAGGACGATTCTCTTCAGTCTGCCATTTGCCGCGGCGCTGATCCGCGGGGTGTTGTAGCTGTCCTTCTCGTAGTCAAGGGCGAGCATGGATATAGCGAATGCGTCGCGGGGGCTCATGCCCGACGCGATCTTCTCGGCTATCGGGTCGGTCTGGGAACCGTTCGTTGCAACGGCCCAGTCACCTGCCATCCTCAGGCAATTATATGCGATATAGGGATTGACGAAGATGTCCTTTTCGAATCCAGGCTTGGGGACTATGGCCACCCCCTTTTCGAGCAGCTTCGCCTCCCTGTTTGGGAAAGACCTTGACGAAACCCTGTAGAGCACCGATACGAGACCGGACGAGCTCATACCCGCCGCGACTATTCTTCCGAGATACATGCTATGCCCCCTTTACCTCAACATTTTATTTTATCAGCGAGAATATCCAGGAATTGTCCTTTCCGAGACATCTTTCGACCTTGAATCCGCCGAGTTTTTTTACGGGGGCATTGGCTGCGAATTTCGCAAGTATTCCCTCGACTTCGGCGGCCTTGCCGGGGAGGCCTGTTTTTTCCGCGATTTCCGCGGCGGAGGCTTTCGCCCCTGCGATTTCCGCAGCCTTCCCGGCGAGGGTTTTCTGTATCTTTATGATTTCCTTGCTTGCGAGCTTGTATGCCTGGACGCCGGGCTGGTGGAATGCGTTGATGTGTATGAGCTCGGCGTAGAAGGCCACTGCGCGTTCGTAGAGCGCGATGATCATTCCGACACTTGCCGGGGAGACTTCCGCGATCTTGATTGTGATGACCTGGCGGTTCTTCTCCAGGAGCGCGTTGGTCAGTCCGGCCTGGAAGCCGTGCAGGTAGTCGCCCATACCTATGCCATCCTCGATGTCAATGGAGGCGGCATCCTTCAGCACCTCGATGAAGGTTGCGAAGAAATCGTCCTTCCCGTCGTTGAGCTGCTGTATGAAGGCGTGCGCATCCGTTCCTCCCTTGTTCCCGAAGACGTTGAGCCCCTGGCAGACGAGCTTGCCGTCGAGGTCGCGCTCCTTTCCGAGGCTTTCCATGACGAGCTGCTGGAGGTATCTTGAGAGGAGTATGAGGCGGTCGGAGTATGGCACTATGACCATGTTCTTCTCCCCCCTGCCTCTTCCTGATATGAACCAGGAGAGGGCAAGCATGTAGGCCGGGTTCTCCTTGAAGTTCGGCCTCCTGGTCCACTCGTCCATCGTGCATGCCCCTTCGAGGAGCGCCTTGAAGTCAATTCCTGCGAGGGCGGCGGGGAGATGGCCGACCACGCTTGTCTCGCTTGTCCTGCCTCCGATGGAGTCGGCCATATGGAAGACCTTCAGCCATTTGCCTCCCTTTGCGAACTTGTCCAATTCGCTGCCTTCCATGGTGATGGCGCATGAGTGCCTTGGGAATTCCAGCCCGGCCTTTGCATATGCGCCCATGAACGCGATCATGTTGTTCTTGGTCTCCTGGGTGCCTCCGGACTTGGATATGTTCACGAGGAGGGTTTTCTTGAGGTCGAGAACTTCGAGGAGATCCGTCACCCCGGAGCTGTCGGTGTTGTCGAGGAAATATATCTTGAGCCATCCCTTCCTGTCGTTTTCCCCTTTTTCGTTCCAGTAGGGTCCGTTGATGGAGAATTGGAGGAACTGGGGGCCGAGGGCGGAGCCGCCGATGCCGTTTATGACGGCGGCCTCGAACTTGTCCCCTGTGGATCCTTTTACTCTCGAATCCCTGATATCCTTCGCGAAAGCCTCGACATCGGCGAAAAGCTCCGTCTGCGGATAGTATTTCCTGTCCGTGAAATGCGTCACCTTGCGGTTCTCGTCGGGGTTTTTTATTTCGCCAGCCTCTATCCTTCTCATCTCGAGATCGGCATTCCTGATCTGCTCGTCGAGCTCCAGGAGGCTGTCCGGGGCCAGCCTCATCCCGGAGAAGTCTATCTCGAAACCGCTCTTCTGGTCGCGAAGGGTCTGCGGGGCAGTCTTCCTTTCCTTTGTCATTGCCATGAAGTAACCTCATTTTGTTGTTGGATAAAGCGGTCGCGGAGAGCCTTACATTAGCTCAAACGAGCTTTTTGACAAGCCTGGGATGGACGAAAAATCTGAGTATGCAGCTTTTGCGGAACTGCCTCCATGATTCCGTCTCGGCCTCGAAACATGCAAGTGAGGCCGTGGACATGGCGAAAGTAGCCCCGTCCATCAGCTCGGACACGCAGTTCTCCAGACCGGGGTTGTGGCCGACCACCATCGCTATGTCCGCCGCATCGTCCAGGTTGTCAATGAAGGCGAGCAGATCGGCCGTCTCCGCCGAATAGAGGCGGTTTTCGGCGACCAGCTTCTCCGGTGGAAGACCCATCGTCGAGGCTGCGATTTTCGCGGTTTGCATTGCGCGTCTGGCTTTCGAGCAGAGGACGATGTCCGGCAGGATTTCCGCCTCCTTCAGGAATGCCCCGATCCGTCTTGCGTCCTTCTCGCCTTTTTCCGCGAGGGGTCTTTCGATGTCCGGGCATCCTGCGGGGCTCTCGGCCTTGGCGTGTCTCAGTATCAGTATCGTCTTCATGCGTGCTTTCATTTCTCCTTTTTTTCTTCTTTTTTTCTCTCGATGCTCTTGTTCTCGAATTCGAGTATTTCAAGCTGCTGCTTCAACGCCTTGGCCGTCCTCTCCGGAAATATCTCGATGCATTTCTTTACTATGTCGTTCTTTATGGTGTCGAAAGGCGGAAGCCCCATCCTCCCCCAGCTCACCTTCTGGTCGGCATAATATCTTTTGTATACGGCCTCGGCCATGCGTTCGTGGGATGCGGAGGAGTTCCTCTCTCCGGCGGCCAGAAGGAAGCAGGACCTGTAGACCAGGCCGCTTATGATGTCCATGGCCTGTCTTGGGCTCGACATCTGGACATCCTCCGTCCATTCCTTGAGGACGAAGTTGTCGAGGGGCTGCTTGAACTTGGTGTTCGCCGGGGAGAAGCCCCTGAGCTGCCCGAGATATTCCTCGGCCTTCTTGTATTGGCCGAAGTTGTAGAGGAGGACTATGGCGTCCACCATGAAGTTCTCGAGGGCTCCCCGGAACGAGGAGGACTTCTGCCTGTCGTAGGCCTCCTGGTAGGTCTTTCTCACCGCGTCGGTGAGGTTGAGGTTGGGGACTGTCATGAAGTTCCTGAAGTCCTGCTCGTCGTATATGAGTATCCTCCCGGCCATGAAGGCTTCCTTGAGCGACTGTGTTATCATCCTGTCGCAGTTTATCTCCACCTGCCCGTTCTTGTCGTAGGTTATCCCCAGCGTGGCCCAGTATATGGCGTGCGCCTCCGGGAGCCGCCAGTCCAGGGCGCCGTATTTTGAGTTGAGCCCGACTATCCTGTCCGGGTCGAGGCGGTATTTCTCCTTCAGCCATTTCTTCCTCAGCGCCAGGTCAAGCCTATTCATGTCGCCTGGATTTTTGAAAGCCTCCCTTGTGGAGAGCCCGAACGCGCCCCTCGTGCGGAAGTCCTTCTCCACTGCGTCCAGCCCGGAGAATCCGGCCGCCGAGACGGCTGCGGCAATTTCTGTGGACTCCTTGAGCAGCGTGGCAGGATCCGCTGCGGACGAAAGTGCTTCCCAGTCGGGGATTTCCGCCCCGAATACCTTCATCATTTCAAGCGCCATCTGGTTTTTGTAGTATATATTCGCGTCGTCCATCATGTTGCCCAGCTTGTGCTGGTATATCCATCCGAGTTCCTTGTAGAGGACCGGGTCGCCGGGGTTGTAGAACAGCGCCTCGTCGCGTATGAGCTCTATGCCCTTCTTCACCCAGCGCCACCTGTCCTCGAAGGACGAGCATGTGACGGATATGTTGTAGGCCATGTTCCAGGCCAGATAGGCTGTCGCCCCGGTGAACCTGGGCTGGAGCTTGGTTATCCACGATGCGAGCTGGACCATCTCGAAATACTGCCCCCGGTCCTGGAGGCGGACCGTCCTCAGCCAGAGCAGGTCGGCGAGAAGCCCCCTGAAGCTGCCAAGGGCCACCGTGGTGAAGGCTACTATGGGGGGGGCGTTCTCGACGATGCCCGTGTCGGTCAGTTTCTCCCTGGTTCTTATCTCGTTCATCTTCACCTGCAGAGAGTTGGACGCGAAGACGAAGAGGGCGAGCGCTGGAATTGCTATCATCAGCATTGTTCTGAGCTTTGCAAAGTTCATTTCCTCACCACGAGTCCTATTTCACGCCTTTTGTAGAGGTATGCGGCCAGGGCGAAGATCGGCAGGCCGCGCAAGAGGAATATTTCTCCGAAAAAGCGCGCGATGAATCCAGTCTCGACCAGCTCTCCGTCGGCCACCGTGTCGGACACCTCGAAGTTCTGCATCGGTATTACGACGGTGAGCAATGCGTGGCTGGCCTTTCTGGCGACAGTCTCGAATGCCGACTCGAACGCGGCCAGCTCCTCGTCGTCGTAGTTGAAATCCCTCTCTATGTCTATTACAAATGTCGCCGCCATTCCGAAGAGCAGGTAGGAGGCCACGATGAAGACCGCCACCGGCATGGAGAAAAGAGCTCCCGCGGACGCGCCGAGTCCGGCGAGGAGGACTATCCTGAGGAAGACCATGAAGACACCCCTCAGATAGTTCTCGAGAAAGCCGCTCCTGCGCTCCAGCAGTTTCGGCCCGTCGTCCGGCTGGAAGAACAGAGCCGACTTCCCCGGGTCGAAATTCTGGAAGGCCATCGTGGCACTGCCATCGGGCCTGACCACTGCCGGGGAGACCCTGTCCTCGAAGAAGACTCCGCACATGAAGCTCTCTGGATAGTTGGTCTTCGATATGAGCTCGTATTTAGGGGGCAGGCCCTTCTTCTGGTCCTCCTCGTTCCCGTAGACAGGCGCATATGCCCCCCACATCCCGAGTGTCTCGCGCTGGTCCTTGGACGAGACCTTCCCCACGTATATCCTGTATCTGAAGGAAAGGGGGGTGTCCTGCTTCGGGTCGAGCCCCCTGTAGTCCCACGACTTGAACTGGCCGAAAGGTATTTCACCGTATCTGGCCACGAGCTGCTTCTGGGTCTCCTTGAGGAATTTCCTCTTCTCGGCGGAGCTCATGCTGGTCGGCGCCCCTGGTGCACCAGTCTTTATCGCGTAGGACAACTTTTCCATCTCCTTTCGGACCTCCTCCCCGAAATCCGGACGCTCCGGCAGATAGACCCGCCGCCCCACGAAAACCTCGTTGTCTATCCTCGCCTTTTCCTCTGCGGAGAATGTGCTGCGCCTGAACTGCCACAGCGTGAATCCGTAGATCACGAGGGATGCTACCAGCAGCAGAACTCCGTGGAGTAAGACGACGCCGGCGAACTTCCCCAGCCATATGACCACTCTTGAGACCGGTTTCACGGCCAGCATGTGCATCTGGTAGGTCTCGAGGTCGTTGGAAAGAATAAAGCAGCTCACCCATACAGTCGAGAGCGAAAGTATGAACCCCGACGCGCCCAGGCAGTATTTGAGCGAGACGTATATGAGGCCCCGGGCCGTCCCGTCACTCACCACCGCGTTGGGAAGGATGAATATGACCGCCAGCAGAACCGCGAAGAGAAAATGGAAGACGTAGGAGCGCAGGGTCGCACGGCACGTCAACTTGGCTATTGCTAGGAAAGCTCTCATGGCTGTTGTCTCACTTCCCGCCGAGCAGTTTGGACAGCTTCTCGTCGGCCTTGTCCAGATCATCCTTGTTCGCGGCCCCGTCCGCTCCAGGCATCGTCCCCTCGGCCTCGGGGCTCGCGGCACGGTCTCCAACCAGGAGATCGGACAGTATCCCGTCGGACTTTTCCTCGGGTTCCGGCTGCGCCATTGTTCTGGCGGCAGGCGCTTCCGGCTCTTTCTCCTCGGCGAGTTTCTCCAGTATCCTCTCCTTTTCGATGCTTTCGCCTGGGCCGCTGAGATATTCGGCGATGGTTCCGCCCCCGTGGGCTCCGAAGGTCTCGATCTTCTCGCTCTTCGCCTTCTGGACCACCTCCAGGAAGAATTCCTCGAGGGAGCGCTTCGGGTGCTCGATGGAGAACTCCTCCCCCTTGAGGTTTTCACGAAGGACGCGTAGCATGGTCTCGGTCTCCCGCGGACCAAGTGTAGGCATCTTGAGGCGGCTTTCCCCCGATACGAGCAGAAGCTCGTCGAGAGTCCCGCTCGCCCTGATCTTTCCTCCGTAGAGAATGACCACCCTGTCACAGACATCCTCCACGTCGGACAGCAGGTGGCTGCTGACGATCACGGTCTTCCCTCTTTTCTTCAGGAAGAGAATGAGGTCTTTTATCTCGCGGCATCCGAGCGGGTCGAGACCCGACGTGGGTTCGTCCAGTATCAGCAGATCCGGATCATTTATCATGGCCTGCGCAATCCCTATCCTCCTCTGCATTCCCTTGGAGAATTCCCCCACCTGCCTCTTGGCGGCATGCGAGAGCCCCACCATGTCGAGAAGCTGGACGGAGCGGCTGCGCCTCTCGGCGGAAGACAGATTGAACAGCGCGCCGAAAAAGTCCAGCGTCTCCTCCGCCGTCAGATACTTGTAGAGATAGGACTCCTCGGGAAGATAGCCTATGCGCCTCTTCGTGCGGACATCGTCAGGGGGACATCCATATACGGATATCTTGCCGCTGCTCGGATAGAGGAGCCCGAGAAGCATCTTGATGGTGGTGGACTTGCCGGAGCCGTTCGGGCCGAGAAGCCCGAACACCTCTCCATCCCCCACCTCGAAGTCCAAATCATTCACTGCCTTGGCCTTGGGCCTGCCCCAGAAATCCCGGAACACCTTGGTCAATCCCACCGACTTTACAACCGCCTCGCTATGTCCATCCATGCCCATGTCTCCATCTACAATCTGGCGAAAGATAGTGGCTCAACCGGAAAAATCCAGTCTTGAAAACGGCGAGAAGCGGACTATATTGGTCCTTCGTATTTCTTCTGCGGGTGTAGCATAGTGGTAATGCTCCAGCTTCCCAAGCTGGCTATGAGGGTTCGATTCCCTTCACCCGCTCCAATTGATCGAGCGCAGCTGTGACGCCCTCGGCAGCATGGCCCTCCCTCTCGCGCTGATAAGCATTGGTTCTTCGCTGACCTTCGGCAAGATAAGGGGAAACATAGTCGCCGCGGCAGCCGCTTCGGTGGTGAACATGTTCGCCCTGCCGGCCCTCGGCTGGATCGCGGCCGCCTTCCTGGGGATGAACGGCACCGAAACAATGATAGCCCTCATCCTTCTGGCCTACCCTGCCGCCTCCTCATCCTACGTGATGGTGCAGCAGCTTGGCGGAGACGAGACCCTTGCGGGAAGCACGATAGTAATCAGCACACTGCTCTCGATAATCCCGATCACGATGATAATTGCCTTTTTCGGCCAGGCCATCTGATCCCCGGCAAGGGAAACGGACTGGAACGAGGAACATCACAATGTCGAACGCGTCGAACTTCTTCTGGATGCCGGAGTTGATGGATGATGGCTTCTGCTTGAGAGCATTTGCGCATTGAGATGTATTCGGAATTAGCGCCTGCTGATTTCTTTTGTTTTTCTTTTCTTGCTTTTGGTAGGTTATTTTCTTCTTTCGAGTTTTGAGTGGGTGATGCAAGAATCGAATATGACTGGAAAGAAGGTTTGAACCTGGAAAAAGCAGTTGAAAATCGCTTTTTTACTTAAGTTTATGATAATTAAGTTG
>DYMC01000110.1 GCA_020721745.1 Lentisphaera sp.
AAAGGAGAAAACGGCTCCTTCAGCCTCGTCAGGGCCGAATCCTCCCCCCGGATGAAGAGCTCCGCCTCGCCATCGCCGGATATCTCGACGGCGACAACCCGCTCCATCCTCGACGGGCATATTTCCTCTATCCTGAGACTGTTCCTGTGCTCTGAAGACATGGTCTCCGCTCCCTATTTTCGACCCGTTCTGCCGGATTACCGCCGCTGTCCGGTTTTACAGTTTTGTTGAGTATGTTCTATGGCACGCATGAATGCCTCGACGGTTTTCTTGCAGTAAATATTGCCCGCGTTTCCCTTTATTTCGCGCAATGCGGCGGATGGGCTTTTGCTTTCGCTGTAGCGTCTTAGGCTTGTCATTGCGTCGTAGGAATCGGCAACTGCGCAGATTTTCGCCGGTAGGCATATATGATCTGATGTCAGGGAATCGGGATATCCACTGCCATTCTCCCGCTCATGATGCTGGCGTATGACTTGTTTGACCATTTCCGGCAAAGTGACTTTGAAATGCGCTTCCGCGTCGAAGAGGACGTGTTTTTTTATGCTTTCAAACTCGCTTTCAGTCAGAGGCGTGGCCTTGTTGAGCAAATTACTGTCCACGGCAATCTTCCCTATGTCGTGGAGAGCCGCGGCAGTTTTCAGAGAATCCAGGAAAAGTTCATCCTCGATTCCCATTTTTTTAGCTATGTTGATGGAAAGATTTGAGACGCGCAGACAGTGCAAGGCCGTCTTTATGTCGTGTTCCGCCAGGGAATGGATCATTTTGACGAAGGGCCAGGAGAATCCGGAAAGTCCGCCGGGCTTTTCGCAGGGTGTCCCCCGAGTCAAATTTTTTCTGTTTTCAAAACTAGTTATCTGCGGGCTTTTCATCCCCTGCCTGTGTTTTGCCTGGTCCAGCGGGGCGTATAGGATTTCGATTTCCTCCCCCTCGTCGAGCTTCAGCCTGACTTTTTCGTGTTTGTCGAAATGAGCCTCTATGAGCCGGGACTGGTGTACCCGGGCAGTGTCCTCCGGGGATATCTTATAGTATCTTGCTATATCCTCGATCCTGGCCTCTCCCCGCGACTTGCGCCTATCGAGACCACCGAACCTCCATGCGTTGTATCGGCTCCAGACAATCATCGAGAGGAATATAATCATCGCTGCTCCCGCGCCAATTCCAAAGAATTCCGTATTCTCGATTCCCTCCAGAGTGAACATGTGGTATTTGAAGAATCTATAGGCGACATACCATATTGCGAGCAGAACCAGGTGCCTGACAAGAAATATCCACAGAGCCCATCCCGCCGCGTTCAAGGTCCATTCAGTCCATGCGCGAGTTTTCGACACGATGTCGCGGCGGTCTATTATCATTTCCCTCTGGAAGTCTTCAAGTTTTTTCATGCGCGCCCATTTCTCACTTGAGTCCCCTGTCAGGGCTTTCCCAGACCGCAAGTTCCGTTCTTTTCTTCAGTATGGCCCTTGGAAGGGCGACCATGGTAGTCAACCATGTGACGATCCAGTATATTGCCGGATACCAGATCAGATATGGGACGACTTTGCGCATGGATGGATCGTATCTGCTGTCCATCACCACGCCTATGGAGAGCTGGACCATGCACGTCATGGCGAGAATTATGCCTGTCCAGCCGGGCATGATGCTCTTCACAAGAAGGCTTTCGGGCATTTGGACGAAAAAATGCAGCATCCATAGAAGGATGGTGCCGGCGAACAGATAGCACCAGACTACGCTCGTGGCATATTCCAGATACAGCGGCCACATGCGGCGGTCCTTCCAGGAAAGCATCTTTGGGAGATACTTCAGCAGAACTTCGTTGCCTCCCTGCGCCCAGCGTATGCGCTGCTTGCATATCCCTGCAATTGTCTCCGGAACGTATATCCAGCAAAGAGCCCTGGCCTCGTAGCGGACATCCCAGCGGTCGAGCTGAAGCTTCCAGCTGATGTCAATGTCCTCGGTTACCATGTTGTTGGACCACCAGCCGGCATCGAGCAGGGCCTTCTTCCTGAATGCCACCACCACTCCGGAGACAGTGTAGACCTTGCCCAGGACGCGCTGTGTCCTCTTTATCATTCCTATTATGGTGGAGTATTCGCCGACCTGTATTTTCGCCATGAGGGTGGTTCTGTTGCGGACTTTGGGGTTTCCGGTGACAGCGCCGACCCGCGGGGAGCTCTGGAAATGCCAGACAAGCCATTCCACCGCACGCGGGTCGAGCAATGCGTCGGCGTCTATCCCCACGATGTATTCCCCGTTGCACGCCATGGCCGCCATGTTCAGCCCCGTGCCCTTCCCCTGGTTGCTCATCATTCTGACAACCCGCAGGTTCCTGTGGCTTCTCTGAAGCTGCGTGAGTATCTCGAATGTCCTGTCTCTGCTCGCATCGTCCACTGCTATGATCTCGATGTTGGGATACGTCTGATAGTTGAGATACTCTATGGTGTCCTTTATGCATTCCTCCTCGTTATGGCATGGGATGAGGATGGACACGAGAGGGTGCTCCTTCAGCTCCGGCCCGCCAACGAATTTCTTCTCGCGGAAGAAGAAGAATATTAAGGTGCCCGACATCCACACAAAGGACATCATGAGCGGATAATAGAATACAAAATCAAGCACGTATTCCATGCCGTCATCTCCCCGGTTTGTCAAGGGGGAAGTCCCTCGACGACATTATGTCGCGTGCCGTTCCAAGCCCGGGCCTGCCCTCGAAGAGGCCGTCCGGATAATATGAAACATGATGGGCGCCGGCGGCGACAAGAGCGCGGACCCACCGTCTCAGCTTCGAGTCGGGTATCCATTCGTCTTCCTTCCAGTCGAAAGCCTGAACCTTGAATACAGTCTTTCTGAGGCCATCGGGTCTCTCCCCGGCCTTCCTCACAAGCTCCCTGAGCCAGTCCCTCTCCCAGAATTTCCCCTCCATCCGGGGATAGGCCATCACCACTGTGAAGTCGTAGTTCATCAGGCACTTGTCATAGTTCTGGCAGAACCACTCCTCGCTCCCGGGATTCGTAAGTATCGGAGCATAGACGGTTCTGGCAAAAAGCGTCTCAGGGCGGTAATACAGGACCTTCGCCATTATTCTCGATGTCAGCTCAACAAGCTTGTCCGTCTTCGCATCTGTCCAGGCGTTCTTCTTTTCGACAGGCAGCGACTGGAAGGGGATGAATTTTTCGCTTCCAACTGTCTTCAAATATGCGGCTGTCGCATCAGGCCCGAAGTCCTCGAAGTCGTTCATATAGGCATCATCCTGGAAAATAACACCCTCGAAGCTACAATTTTTCGCCAGATCTTCGTAAATTCTCTCGATAATCCTGCATGCGTCCTCGGAGAACGGCGACAGTCTTTCATACCACGAGACTGAAGGCTTATTCTCTCCGTCGCGAAATTCGCAAACGCGCAGCCTTTTTGTAAGTTCGGCGTCCGGGAGCTGGAAGCTCATAACCGGCATCCAGGCGTAGACTGCGATCCCGCGTATTGAAAGCGCCCTTGATATCCTTCCAAATATATCGGCCCTGGTAGGGAGAACGCCGTTGGGGAAGTATAGCGACTCCACATTGCCGTCGCCGTCCGAGTCGCAGAAGGCCTGAAGATAGACGGCATGAGGCTTGATATTGCAAATTCTCTCGATAAACTTGTCTATGTTCCGCAGCATCTGCCCGTGGTCCGGGCTGTAAACGGGGTCTATGTCCGCGTGGACTATCCTGTGGCGGGGGTGCTCGACGAATTTCTTTCTAAATTCCTTTGCGAAGTCAGTGGCTGTCGGATTGCCCATGAGCATGTATCGCGGGATGGCATCCAGCCTGTTGATATTGGCAAGGCCTGAATCAAGGGTAAACATCATCTTGAATCCCGCCTTTTTCGCCGCTTCCACCGTCGCTCCGTTGTATCTTCCATAGGGCCATACGATGCTGTCAGGAACTCTGGCGTTCCTCTCTTTTAAAGTGTTGAAAGAGCCTGAAATATCCTCCGATATGCGTCGCCAGTATTCATCATCGGTCTCGTATTTTGCCGCAGCCGGATCGTATATTCTTGATATGAACGCCGCAGAGGTGCTGCCGAGCGGATGGGATAGGACGCTTTTGTGCATGTCGCTGCTGTGGCTGGCAACATTGACAAGGCCACTGTCGGAGACCTCCTTGATCTGTTCCCAGCTCATGAATTTCTTCTTGTATTCGGAAAGTTCGCCTTTGTCTATCCAAGCGGGAACTACGGCCAGTATGGCTGGAATCTTGTATATTTTAAGGAGAGGGAACACATGCGTGTAGAAGCTCTCATATGCGTCGTCGAAGCTGAGCAGGACCGATTTTGCAGGGAGCTCCTTTCTGCGCTCTGCGGCCGCAAGGAGATCGTCGGCGCCTACGAAACTAAATCCTTCGCTCTTAAGAAACTCGATATGAAGGACCAAATTCTCCAGCTCCACCGCGTATTCGTCGCGGTCGTCAACGATCTTCACCGGAACATCATGGTAGCAAAGAACAAGAAATTTCTCCTTGGAAAAATCCGCTCCGAAGCTTCTGTCGCGCCCCACTAGTGATGTCGGATCGAAGCCTGACAGCATTCCATCATCGAGAGCTGAAGCCGCAAGTCCGGACAACAAAACAAACAGTAGTCCGGCGATCTTCGCGGAGTATCGTTTCATGAGATTTAAATTTATGGCTTTCATAGTTTTCTGATGCATATGCCGGCAGTTAAAAATTCCAATATATTTCCGTGTAAAAGTTCCATCCATGCGGATTGTCCCTTCCGTACTTGCTTTTTCCATATTGTCCTCCGACCTTGAAATAGAAAGTGTCGGTCAGGCGCCATTCCTGCTCGTACCTGAGATACCAGACCTCCTCGGTCTTGAAGCTCTTCTCCCAGTGCGGTCCGATGCCGAAGTATAACCTGTCGAAGACGGAAAAGTCGTATCTGCGATACCACATGTGCTCGACCATTGGCACGGCATAGACGCTTCCGGCGTATTTTGGGGCGTAATATCCGCGGTCCTCGGGTTTTCTGTTCGTTGTGAGGAATCCTTCGAGAGCGAGCCTCGTCTTCCAGTGTGCGCTGTATGTGAGCCCCTTGTCTATGCGCATCGTATAGTTCTGGTTGCTGTTGCCGTCGGAGAGGCGGATGTTCGAGAAGGATGCCTCGGTGAGCAGGTCCTCGCTGAACCTGTATGCGGCGGTGAACTTCGCCTCCTGTCCCTTGTATTTGTGGAGCAGCGCCTTCGGGGGGAGGTCCAGACTGTATGAATCGTATGAAGCGCCGAGAGTGAGATGATCGTCAACAGACCACCTGATCCCTCCCTTTATCCCGGGATCCCGGCCCTGATGATCCAGCGTGAAAGCTCCGTCGAGAGTCAGATCCCTGTTTAGCCTCCAGTCGAATCCGATCCCGCTGCGAAATATGTTTCTCCTCTCGAATTCATCTTTCGTCTGCATCCAAATCGTTTCGGCGTATACCTTTCTCCACGGATATATGGGCTGGTCCAGCCTCACCGTGTATCCGGCGCCGTCCACAAAGGAACCGCCCTGCGAGAAATTCGATTTTATCGAGAGCAGCCTCATGTCCTGTATCTCAAAATGCCGGCCGAGCTTCTGCACGCCAAGGTCGTCGGGATGCTTCTCCAGAAGCTTCGCGGCGATATTCCGGCCCTCCCCGCTCCGGTCGTTCAGGTCCAGAGCGTAGGCATGACCTATCGCCGCCTCCTTGCTCTCGGGATCAAGATTTGTCGCCATCTGAAAATCTTCCAGCGAGAGACGCGGAAAGTCCCTGTAAAGATGCAAGTAGGCCTGAGCTATGCGCGGATTGCTGTTGTGAGGGGCGCTGGCGACAAGTCCCTCAAGGTATTCCTCCGCCTCCCCCAGCCTGTCGTCGAATATCATGCACCAGGCCTTCTCAGTCGAGACCGAGACCTTGTTCCAGTTCTCAACCAGAACCCCTCCCGTCCGTGCGAAATAGGGAATATCGTTCTCCAGTCTTTCAATTATTTCCCTCGCCTCGCGATGTCTTTCAAGCTCGATGAGCGCCGCGTATTTCGCCATCAAGAGCTCGTAGCTGTAAGGATATCGGTCCCTGCCCTGCTCCTGATAATGCAAGAGAACCTGTTCGTAAAGCTCAATGGCCTTCTCGGGCTCCTTCAGATAGAGGTATGCGTCAGCGGCGGCCTCCAGCACCCAGTATGGCAGCTCTATTTTCTCCTCCTTGATCTTCTCGTAGTCGGACACTATCTGGCGCATCATCTCCGCCTGCCGCATGGCGAGAAACTTGTCAAACTGGGCCCTCCTCTTGAAGACTTCCGCCGCCTCGACAGAATCTTTGCGCCGCAGATGGTCCTCCGCGGACTGGATGTTTTCGTCGAGAAGCCTGATCGCCTTCTTCGGCGCGAGAAACTTTATCTGCTCCGCGGAAAGGTCGCCAAGTATGCGATTCCTTATATCGAGTCCGACATTGTCGCCCGTCTCGTCAAGCTTCTCCTTCGCGGCCTGCGCGGCCTTGATGTCAAGAAGGATATGGTATCTGGTATTGATCGCCGGCATGTAGCCAGGGCTCATGCGGAGAATGCTCTCGTCCAGGTCCAGCGCCTTGAAGTATTCCTCCGCGATCTGATGGCAATATACCATGATGATTAGCGCACGGGGGTTCTTCGGATTCTCCCTGGCGAGTTCCTCGGCCAGAGGGCGCAGAGCCTTCAGGTCGCGCGACTTCACAAGCTGTTCCGCCTTTGCGATTTTCGCATCCATATCCATCCTCTGCCTTATCTGCATCCGGATATTTTCGACGGAGCCATTGTCAGCTCCCGGCTTGGCCGCGCATCCGTCGAGAAATTCAAAGGCGGCCTCAGGACCGTCCTTTGCGAAAATCGCAAGAGCCGCACCTTCGGTCGCGGCGTTGTCCCCGGGAGATGCTTCGATCGCCTTCATATAGTGCTTTATCGCCTCGCCCGGCCTGCCGAGCCTCATGTAGGAGTTGGCAAGATCCCTGTGGAGATAAGGCTTCTCCCTGAATTTGCCCCGCTCCTCCTCATATAGCTCTACGGCCTCGTCATGCCTTCCACTCCAGGACAAAACCACTATGCGGTCGTTCACAATATCATCCCTGGGAGCGCCGGGATCATTCATAAGAGCATGGAGCATAAGGAGAGATTCCTCATATTTCGACCCGCGTGCAAGTTCGACGGCACGTTCGTGCGCAGATGCGCAAAGCTTTTCCGCGTCAGGCTTCGCCTTCTCCTCCGCGGAAACTTTCTTTTCCGCGTCCTCCGCCTGCGCCGGTTTAACAAGCTCCTTGCTCTTCTCCCTCAAAACAGAAATCTCGGCCTTAAGAAATTCCGGGGCGTCGCCACCCGAAAAAAATTTTTCATATTCGAGAAGGGCCTTCCCAGCTTCGCCCTTCCATACAAGAACGAGCACCTTGTCGGCCTTGAGGGGAATGCTGTCGGGATTGAGCATCAGGCATTCATCAATTATCTTCAACGCCTCGTCGTGCCTGCCGGCCCTTGCAAGCTCCACCGCCCCTGCATGATCAAGGTCAGCCTTTAATTTTTCAAGCTCCTTGCGGATATCCTTAGACAGCAAGCCCTTATTTTCAAATCCGGCATAAAGGGCCAGTGCCTCCTTCGCGTGGCCCATCCTGATAGTGAGCCAAATGTATTCGGAGACAATTCCAGGATCGTCCGGGTTGTCCAGATAGAGCGGTTCAAGGATTTCCCGCGCCTTTTCGTATTCGCCCCTGCGGGCCAGGATCAACGACTCCTTCTCAGTGGAACCAGACATCCTCCGGAAAAAATCGTCCAGAACGTCGGCAAACAACGAGAAAGGGAGAATCAAAATTGAAATGAGAACTATTGTTCGCAAAATTCACTCTGGGCTCTGATTGAAAAGGCCTTTCTATAGCATATAGTATATCTTCAGAGCGTTGAAAATCAATCCGGACTTTGGCTGCCACATAC
>DYMC01000111.1 GCA_020721745.1 Lentisphaera sp.
TTGAGTTTTAAGCAAAGAACAAATTCACCCGAGGTGTGCCCCGATGAAGCAGAAGTTGATGATTGTCCTTGCCGTATTCTTTGGCTTTGCGGCATTCATGCTTACATACTTCCAGATAAAGATTGAACGGGAGAAGGCTCTTGGCGCGGCGAAGGACATAGACTTGCTCTGTCTCAAGAGGTCTTTGAGCCAGGGGGAGAAGATCGAGGCATCCGATCTGGAGACTGTGAGAGTGAAGCGTTTCCCGACGACGAACAAAGTCGAGGTGGAGGCCCGCGACAAGGCTGCGGTAGTGGGGCGCACCCTTTCCTCGTCGGTGCTCAAGGGGCAGTTTTTGCTATGGTATCATTTCGAGGAGGACTATTCGGCCAGGAACCAGGGGCTTTCGGCGATAATTCCGAGGGGGCTGAGGGCTATTTCCATTGCTGTTGACACGACATCGTCGGTTACCGGCCTGGTGAAGCCCGGCCAGCATGTTGACATAGTCGGCACCTTCCATTTTCCGGAGATGAAGGGGGACAAGTCGCTGGACACGATAACGCTGACCGTTCTCCAGAACGTGGTTGTCCTTGCGACTGGCACCCAGCTTGCGTCGGCCTCGGCTGTGCAACCCAAGGGTGCTTCGCCGAAGGGCTACAACACGGTCACTCTGTCGTTGACGCCTCGCGAGGTGGAGATGATAATATTCGCAAGCCAGAAGGGAAAGCTCACGATGAGTTTGCGCAACTACGAGGATGCCACGTTCAACTACGAACTTCAGAGCGTGAACTTCAAGTATCTGGAGGAGAATATCGAGAAATACACGAGGGAACGCGAGAAGTACATGAAGCTCATCAATGTCAGATAGGCAAACCCGGAAATAGTGCCTTGTATAAGATACTGATAAAGCAGCCGGAGAAGAAAGACGCCGAGGCGGAGCTTGTTCCCGGAGCGTATAGGATAGGGAGCAGCCCGGCCTCGCACATACAGTTCAACTACCCTGAGATATCGTCGCGCCACGCGCAGATATTCGTGTCCGAATCCTCCGTCAAGATAGCCGACTGCGGCAGCTCCAACGGGACTTTTCTGGACGGCGAGAGGGTCGGGCAGGAGCCTGTGGACGTGCCGATCGGCTCCACGGTCACGCTTGCCCGGAACGTCGAGATCAAGGTGATATCCAAGTCCTCGCAGGAAAAGCAGCAGGATGCGTTCATGACCACGCACGCGGTTCTTTCGGATCGCAAGAAGAAGGAGGAGATAGAGCGGGAGCTGAAGAAAGTCGAGATGTCGAAGCCGTCCGGGGGGTCGGGCCCGGCAGTCCAGTCCGGAATTCCGGCGATAAGCATTTCAGGCATAGACGAGCAGGCGCGCCCCATGGTCCAGGAGATAAAGAGGCATGCCCATGCCGAGCTGCTCAAGCGCCTGAACCTCAAGAGGATGGCTCTTTCAGGAGCGTCGGAGGACCAGCTTGCGGACAAGGCGAGGGGGACCATACACGACATAATGATGGAACTTTCGGTCCCCCTGCCCCCGGGCGTAACCGTCGAGAAGATAGAGCGGGAACTGGTGCACGAGGCGATCGGTCTTGGGCCGCTCGAGGATCTCATAGACATTCCGGATATAACGGAAATAATGGTGAACGGCCCGAACAACGTCTACATCGAGAAGGCCGGGGTCATATACCGGACTGACACGGCGTTTGCGGACGACAACCAGGTGATGGCCGCGATAGAGAGGATAGTATCCCCGTTGGGACGGCGCATAGACGAGAGCTCGCCGATGGTTGATGCGCGTTTGAAGGACGGCTCGCGCGTGAACGCGATAATTCCGCCGCTGTCTCTGGTCGGTCCCTCGATAACCATAAGGAAGTTCTCGAAGACACCGTTCCAAGTCCACGATCTAGTCCGCTTCGGCTCGCTCACGAACGAGATGGCGCGCTTTCTCGAAGCCTGCGTGCAGGTAAGGAAGAACATAATCATATCCGGCGGGACTGGCTCCGGGAAGACGACTCTTCTCAACGTGCTAAGCTCCTTTCTTCCGCCGCGCGAGCGGATAATCACCATCGAGGATGCGGCGGAGCTCCAGCTCAAGCAGCAGCATGTGGTCCGCCTCGAGGCGCGGCCGCCGAACATAGAGGGCAAGGGGGAGATAGCCATCCGCGATCTTGTGAGGAACTCGCTGCGAATGCGCCCGGACAGGATAGTTGTCGGGGAGTGCCGAGGCGGGGAGGCGCTGGACATGCTGCAGGCGATGAACACTGGGCATGACGGCTCGCTTACGACTGTCCACGCGAATTCTCCCCGCGACGCCCTCGCCCGTCTCGAGACTCTCGTGCTTATGGCCGGATTCGATCTGCCCTTGCGCGCGATAAGGGAGCAGATAGCCTCCGCGATCACCATAATAGTGCAGGTGGACCGCCAGAAGGACGGCTCGCGCAAGGTGACCAACATCAGCGAGATAACGAAGATGGAAGGCGATGTGATCACCATGCAGGACATATTCAAGTACAAGCACGAGGGATGGACGCCCGAGGGGAAGATGACCGGCAGGCACATTCCCTGCGGGAGCATACCCACGTTCATGGAGGAGATAAGCAGGGCGAAGATAGATCTGGACATAGCGATCTTCAACGACAGGAGGTCGTGATGATGGGGCAGATTCCAATACTTGCGATAGTTGCAAGCCTCTGCTCGGGGCTTGCCGTCAGTCTGGCCTCGATAGTGATAATAGATTTTTTCTCGACGGCATCCGGGAAATACCGGGAGAAATACGTCCGCGAGACCTCGGCCGAATACGACGAGGTGATACTGCAGATGCCCCCGGAGAAGATAGTGGACCTCACTCTGGCGATATCGTTCATAAGTTCGCTGCTGGCCGTTGTGGTGGTTGGTATGGCCGGATCGAGCTGGTCCTGGGGGCGTTGCGCGTTCGTGGCTCTGGTGGCCTTCATCGGCAGTTTCCCCCTGCCCCGCCTATACATAAAGCACCTGAAGAAATCACGTTTGATCAAGTTCAACGAGCAGCTCGAGGACGCTCTCAACTCAATGAGCAGCGCGTTGAAGGCCGGTTTCAGCATAAACCAGGCGATAGAGGTCATAGCCGACGAGAACAGGAAGCCGATATCCATCGAGTTCAGGCTTCTCGTGCAGGAGATGCGCCTTGGCGTTCCGCTGGAGAAGGCGCTGGACAACATGGTGCAGAGGATGCAGAGCGACGACTTCGAGCTTGTGGCGACAGCAATACTGACCGCGAGGCAGACTGGCGGGGAGCTGACTGTCGTTTTCGAGAGGCTTGCGGCGATGATAAGGGAGCGCATGAGGATATCCGGCAAACTGAGGGCCCTCACGGCGCAGGGCAGGCTGCAGGCATATATCGTTGGAGCCCTTCCCTATCTTCTCATGCTCGTGATGAACTACATCAGCCCGGATATGATGTCAGGCTTCTTCAATTCCATCGCCGGCCTGGCGATGATAATTGGCGCGTCCCTTCTGGTTTTCGCCGGATTCCTCACCATCAAGAAGATCACGAACATAGACATCTGAAGTCAGCGCAGAGTCGCCAGGAAGGTTCTGATCCCGTGGGCTTGAATCCTCGCCTTGAACACGTTCCCGTCAGTCTCGATCTCCTCGTCAGGGATTCTTCTCTCCATGATGTCGCATTCGCGGAGCTTTTCGAGCCTGCCGATGAATTCGGAGAACTTGACCTTCACGTTCGTGGCCTTCGCCTCGGGATTGAAGAAACGCAGCATGACAGTCCTGTCCGAATCCTCGCCGAGCTTCATCCCGGACAAAATTGCCGTTCCGCAGTCCGATTCCAGGAACGCAAGTTTTTGCGGCAGTCTGCCCTTGTGTATGCCAGTGGAGACGATTTTGATCTCATGGTTGAAGTTGACGGCCATCCGTGTCGCGGCGCTCGTCTGCAGCGTTCCAGAGAAAGGCATGACCGCAAGTTTGATCTGATGCCTGCCGATCTCGGGCAGGATGTCCGGATCATATGAGGCCCTGATCAGAGACAGCCTCAGGGTTCCGTCCTTGAATGAGTGTCCGTGCTTGCAGTCATTGATGAGAAGGCAGCCGGCTTTGCTTCCATTGAGCTCGCCCTCGGCCTTCGCCCAGCGCAGGGCGGGCGCTTCCTCTCCGTCCGGAAGATTTCTTTCCACGGCGCCGAATGGGATTTCATAGCTTACGGAAGGGTTTCCAAGAGAGAGGGGGAGGGCGAAATCGAGCTTTGGCACTCCCGTCCCGGGCGTCCCCCTCTGGAACCATGTGGTGTCAATGGAGACATGAAGATTTGCATCCCCCGCCCTTAGCTCGTAGAGCAGTTTTACCTCGGATTCCCTGATCTTGAAGGTGAGCTCGGTGGAGGCCTTGTAGGGACCGTCATGGATGCGTTTCAGCGATATTAGTTCAGGGGATTCCGGCCTGCCACTGTGCTGGACTTCCCAGGCTGTCATCGTGTGAGGTCTTTCGACGGAGTACTCAAGGAGCGGGGCGTTTGAGTTGGAGACGATTTCCATGCCCGATTTTTTGTCCTTGAGATATTTGATCCATCCGGTCTGAGTGTCTATCTCCAGCTTGAGAAATTCATTCTCCAGGCCTTCCGTGCTCCTCTCATGGTATGCGTAGGAGCAATGATGCTTGCGGCCGGTCTGGAAGGCCAGGGCCTTGATCTCCCCTGCCCTATCCTTCTTCACAGTGTAGACCGCGTATCCGTTCGCAGGAGTCTTGACTGGAAACGCTATTCTCACGAAGTCGTGGCCCCAGTAGGAGCCCGAATCGAGGGTCTGGCAGGGGATACTTCTGCCATCGGGGCCAGTCGCGGAGAAGGAAAGACCCTTTAGCTTTTCCTTGCGCATGTTCTCCCATGATGAATTGTCCCATATCATGAACTCGAGGACTTCCTCCCTGTCGTTCTCGGTGGGGTTGAAGACAAGGAACGCACGACTGCCGCATCCGCATCCTCCTTCGGCGGAACTCATTCCTCCGTCGGCTGTCCCGAATCCGACTCCCGAGCCGAGGGCGCAAGGGGCGATACCGCCGGGGAGCGTGTCTTCCATGTCCGGCGATTCCGCCGAGGAAGAGCTTGTGTCCACCTCCGAGGCGATCGTCCTGAGCGATTCGGCCTCAGTGATTGCGGTCATGGCGGTTACGTCCTGATAGAGCCCGTGGCAGTATGTCCTGGTGTCATGCACTCCGGAGCCGGGAAGGATGTCGTGGAAATGCGAGAAGAGAATCTTCCTCCATCCCTGCTCCATCCGGAGCTTGTCGTGGCGCATCCTGCAGGAGCTTGCCGCGAAAAGTGCCGACCTCTCGGCATCGAGAAGCTTCTTCTCGCCGAACCGGGCGACTCTCTTTATCAGCGACTGGCTTGTGTAGCATCCGGTGAACTCGAAGTTGAGCTCGCAGTCCAGAACGGGCAGATTCTTTCCCTCCTTCTCCAGCCTCTCGAAGAATTCCTTCGCCGTCGAGAACTTGATTCCCGGGAATATCGGCCATGAATCCATGTCTATCGCACGGAGAATGTCTCTCCGTGTCGGGCCTCCCCCGTGGTCTCCGACACCATATACGACGTTGACGAAGGGCAGTCCTGTCTCGGAGCAGAAATCAATCAGGTATTTCGTGGCAACATGCGGAGCCAGGGCGCAGTTGTAGCCCATCTCCATGTCGTTCTTCACGAGGACAGACGAACCATCGGGGCCTTTCCAGTGGAATGCGCGGGGCCGTTTCGGCCCCGTTCCGCCGGGCCTGTGCAGATACATGTATTTCACTGCGCCTCCCGCCAGGTATGTCGGAAGCGTCGCCGCATGGCCAAAGGTGTCCGGCGCCCAGTTCACGGGGACATCCTCGGGGGATAGCCCGAAGAGGCTCTTCATGTATCGCCTGGTGTATAAGAGGTGCCTGCATAGCGCCTCTCCGCCCACGATATTCGCCTCGTTCTCGACCCAGTGGCTCGCGGTCACCTCCCATCTGCCTTCCCTGACCATGGATTTGATTTTCTCAAGCATCTCCGGATTGTGTTTTTCGACTATCTCGTAGACGCTGGCCTGGCTCTGGCTGAAGCGCAGCCGCGGGAACTCGTCAAGCAGCTTGAGGACTGTCCTGAAGGTGTCATTTGTCACCGCGACCGTCTCCGGCCACGACCACATCCAATTCATGTCTATGTGCGCGTGCCCGATGCAATAGACGCTGTATTTCTTGGCAATGGTGGAAAAAGGAGAGAGGATTTCCTCTGTCGTTGAGACGATCTTTTCGAGGTCCGCGCCAGGCTTTATTTCCGTGGTTATCTTCCTCTCGGCGGCCGCGACTATTCTGGCGAGTTCAGGGTTTTCAGCCTTCTCCCTTTGCGCCAGGAACTTCGCGAACTTGATTTCCGAGTCCAATCTCTCCAGATAATACTTGTCCCACGCCACCACGGATTCTCCGATCTCAACGATTTCTCTCTTCATGCCAGTGTATCTCCTGTTGAATTAAAGTATTGATGTCTTGTTCTTGATGAGGAGGACTTCCTTGATCGTGTCGAAGAAGGAGTTGTCTATCCCGAGCTCGGTCACGAATCTGGATATCATCTTCTGCTCGGCCCCGGTGAACTTGCCGTCCTTCATCGCTATCTCTATCATGTTCGCCAGTATGCATAGCCTCTGCGCCTCGTCCAGCGGCCTGGAGTCCCGAAGGAAGGCATCGAAGTCGTTCATCCTGAAATACTCGAGGGCCTTGCGCAGTATCTCCTTGTCGTAATTCAGAAGCGATGTTATGTAGAAGTCCTCCTCCTTGGCTATGTTGTCGTCGGATTTGGCTATGAACATCATGCCAGCGGCGAGGAGGACAGCCGGCGCCACCCTCAGGGGACCGTGGTCCTCCACGATCCGCGTGTCGGCGGAATACACCCTGTCCTCGGGCGGGGGTGTCTCCTGATTCCGTGGTGTCTCGTTCGGATGTGTCTCCCCTGCCCCTGCCCCTGCCCCGGCATTGCCGGTCTTGGCGGCCGGAATAAACTTGTCGGCGATCTTCGCTATATCCTCCTGTTCCGACGATGAGAACCTTATGTTGTATCCCTTCCCCCCTAGCCTGGTGTCCATGAAGATGTTGAACCCCTCGCGGCGGATCTTGGCGGAGGCGATGTCGCCGGCAGCGTCGCGGACGCTGAATTCGTTCTCCCCGGTCTTGCGGCTGAAGAAGAGCAGCTTGTCGTCGAAGGCTATCGCATATCCCTCGCCGGTGTCGCCCTCGATGCTCCCGCTGGTTCTGGCGACAGTTATTGGAATCTTGTCCGCGAATCTCCTCTTCAGCTCGTCCTTCACTTTCATCGGCAGAAAATTGATGTTCATTCGAGCCCCCGCTTTGTTTGTTGGGTTCCAGTTTGCAGGATGCGAGATACGGGATTGCCAAATTCCTTCGTCTGTAAATATTCACTGAACCCTGTCATTCTTGAGACCTTGCGAAGCTTGCCCGCCCCAACGGCGGGCTTGCCAGCCTCTCTCCACAGGAGAGCCGGCGGGCTCACGTCTTCAGTGGATATTTACTTAGACAAAATGCAAAAACAATGTTTTATCGTCTCAGATGCAACGTGCTAAACTTAGAACAGGTGGAGATAATATCAAGCCCGGAATTGCGGGATTATTTAGCCATCTGGAACTCGCGGTAGAGCCTGGCATATCTCCCCTTCAGCCTGAGCAGGGAATGGTGAGTGCCCCTCTCGATGATCTCGCCGTTCTCCATCATGAGCAGCAGGTCTGCCTTGCGCACAATGCTGAGACGGTGCGCCACGACGAAGCTGATCCTTCCCTTGAGCAGCTTCGAGAGGGCGTTCTGCAGCTTCTCCTCGCTGATGGCGTCCACTGAAGGGCGTAATTCCCATTAGTTGAGAGGGGAAGCAGCGGGAAAAAACAAAAAATCAACCGAATCCGGGTTGATTTTTCTTTTTGC
>DYMC01000327.1 GCA_020721745.1 Lentisphaera sp.
GAACGAGCGGCATCTGGTCAGCCCCGGCTGCAGGTTATCCAAAACCACCGTCTATCGCTTCCTGAACGAGCGCAAGCTGATGAAGCAGGCAGCCCATCCGATTGACCGGCGCAAGTTCGAAGCCGAGCTTCCCAACGATCTATGGCAGAGCGATGTGATGCACGGGCCTCATGTAATGCATGAGGGCAGACTCAAGAAGACCTACCTCATCGCCTTTCTGGACGATCACTCCCGGCTGATCCCCTATGCGGCGTTCTATTTCTCGGAAGCTGTGCCCTGGTATCTGGATGCCCTCGAGCGTGCCATTACCACCCGGGGGCTTCCCCGAAAGCTCTATGTCGACAACGGATCGGCCTTCCGATCTCATCATCTGGAGACAGTAACTGCCTCTTTGGGGATTGCTCTGTTGCATGCAAGGCCCTATACGCCGGAAGGCAAGGGCAAGATCGAGCGCTTCTTTCGCAGCGTTCGATCGATGTTCCTTGCCGATGCTCCCCCAATCGATTCCATCGAGGCGCTCAACCAGGCCTTTGGGCAATGGTTGCAGGGGACGTATCACGAGAGGAGGCATTCAGCAACGGGACAGAGCCCTTTCGAGCGTTTTACGGCCAATCTGCACTGCATCCGCAGTGCTCCGGCCAATGTCAAAGATCACTTTCGCAAGATGGCAAGACGCCGTGTGGCAAACGACCGTACGATCACCCTCGAGGGGAACCTCTACGAGGCCCCGGTAGAGCTCATCGGAAAGCAGATCGAGCTGCTGTATCATCCGCATGATCTGCAACGGGTGGAAGCCCGCTACCAGCAGAAATCCTACGGGCTGCTGCACCGGGTCAACACAGCCCTCAACTGCCGTATCAAACGGGACCGTAACAGTCAGCTCGAACTGCACTCATCCTGTGAAACGGGAGAGCTTCTGTAAAGGGGGAAGGTCATGAACGGTTACCGAGCATTCTTTGGTCTGCAGCAAGAGCCCTTCAGTGATGAAATCCAACTGCACAACGTCTTCAAAACGCCCGAGCTCTGTGCAGTCGAGGCCCGCTTCGCCTACACCCTCAACCATTCGGCAGTGGGCCTCATCACGGGCGATATCGGCGCCGGAAAATCGACGGCCATCCGGTACGCCCTGTCCAATCTGCATCCCTCACAGTATACCTGTATTTATGTGATCGCCACCACGGGCACGATCACCGAGCTCTACCGGCAGATCGCAACCGCCTTGC
>DYMC01000328.1 GCA_020721745.1 Lentisphaera sp.
AAGGAGAAGTAAACGCATGGCGAAGCAAAAATACGAGCGGGTGAAGCCGCACATGAATGTAGGGACGATGGGGCACATAGATCACGGGAAGACGACGCTAACGGCGGCGATAACGAAGTATTGTGCCTTAGTAGGGAAAGGGGAATATCGGCCATTTGATTCGATCGACAATGCGCCGGAAGAGAAAGCGCGCGGGATAACGATCAACATAGCGCATGTAGAATATGAGACAGAGAAGCGGCACTATGCGCATGTAGACATGCCTGGGCATCGGGATTACATCAAGAACATGATCACTGGGGCGGCGCAAGTAGACGGAGCGATCTTAGTAGTGGCGGCGCCGGATGGTCCGATGCCGCAGACGCGGGAGCATGTATTGTTGGCGCGGCAAGTAGAGGTACCGGCGATTGTAGTGTACTTGAACAAAGTAGACATGATGGATGATCCGGAGTTATTAGAGCTAGTGGAGCTAGAGCTGCGCGAGCTATTGAACGAATATGGATTTCCTGGGGACACGACGCCGATAGTGAAGGGGAGTGCGTTACAGGCGTTAGAGTGTACGAGCAATGATCCGAATGCGCCAGAATATGCGAGCATAAAGGAGTTATTGCGGGTAGTGGATGAATACATACCGGAGCCGGTGCGCGAAGTAGACAAGCCGTTCATGATGCCGATCGAGGATGTATTCTCGATCAAGGGGCGGGGGACGGTAGTAACGGGGAGGATCGAGCGCGGGAAGGTGAAGGTAGGGGATGCGGTAGAGATAGTGGGCTTGAGGGACAAGAGCATGAACTCAGTGGTGACTGGGGTCGAGATGTTCCACAAGTCATTAGACGAAGGGATAGCGGGAGATAACTGTGGGTTGTTGTTGAGGGGGATAGATCGGACGGATGTAGAGCGAGGGATGGTGGTAGCAGCGCCGAAGAGCATCACGCCGCACAAGCACTTTATGAGCGAGGTATATGTGCTGAAGAAAGAAGAAGGTGGGCGGCACAAAGCGTTCTTTAGTGGGTATCGGCCACAGTTTTACATCCGGACGATGGACGTAACCGGGACGATCAAGCTGCCGGAAGGGGTAGAGATGGTAATGCCGGGAGACAATGTGAACTTGGAGGTGGAGTTGATCGTGCCGGTGGCGTTGGAACAAGGGTCGAAGTTTGCAATACGAGAAGGTGGTCTGACGGTTGGCGCCGGGGTGATCACCAAGATTTTGGATTAGGTA
>DYMC01000329.1 GCA_020721745.1 Lentisphaera sp.
AATCGTCGGCATAGCGGGCGAAACGATGTCCACGTTTCTCAAGCTCTTTATCCAGATCATCCAGGAGGATGTTGGCCAGTAATGGCGACAGGGGACCACCCTGGGGAACGCCCAAAGATGTTTCCTGAAGGCGTCCCTGAACCATCACCCCGGCACGCAAATATTTTCCGATCAGGCGCAGAACCCGTTTGTCGCGAACCTTTCGCGCCACACGGCACATCAGGACGTCATGGTTGACCGTGTCGAAGAATTTCGACAGGTCCATATCGACGGCAATGCGATAGCCTTCACGGATATACTCGCGGGCCTTGTAAACCGCATGATGGGCAGACCGTCCGGGCCTGAATCCAAAGCTTGAATCCGAGAAGGTCGGATCAAAGATCGGAGTCAAAACCTGGGCAATGGCCTGTTGGATCAGCCGGTCGAGGACGGTCGGGATACCCAGGGGACGAGTTCCCCCCGTTGGTTTTGGTATCTCTACCCGCTTTACCGGCAAGGGTTGATACGTACCTGCCAGGAGAGATTGACGGATTCCAGCCCAAAGGGCTCTGGTATGGTCGGGAAAGCGAAGCTTAATGTTCACAAACTGTTCGATGGAAACCCCATCGACACCGGGTACGCCATGATTGGCCTTCACCCGTTTCCAGGCCGTTTCCATATTCTCTTTGGACAGAATCCGTTCCAGCAGGCGCTCATCTGGGTTGAACGCATCCACGCTGCGCCCCATAGACACTCCTCCCTTCGGATTCAACGTGTTATGAGAGCTCATAGAGGTTCTTCCCTTCTCTGTGTTCGGCCCTTTGGCGAGGTAAGCCTTCCCCGGTTTCACCGGGATTGCTTCCTGACGCCTACTATGGCCTCTGCTGACTCCTGTCCGGTACCACGGCATGTTGCCATGACGGGCGCCCTTCCCGTAGGAGGTGCAAACCGGGCAGGTCTCCCCGGATAAGAACGTGAACTGTGACTATGCAACCGCAGCATTTACCGTATCTCCCGAATCCGGGGCTTTGTCATGTTGTGCTGACTTGCCCGGAGACTCAGCCTTGTATGCTGTTTCTGTTCGTCGGGTTTGTTAGCTTTGCACTCCGGCTTCCTTTGGACGGTCCCTCGCGGTTCCGCCCTTGCCTTCGGCTAGTACTTATGCCAATGTATTGTACATTGACAGGATTCATGTACAGGGGACTTTCACCCCATAAGTTCACGCCCATGCCGGGCGTACAC
>DYMC01000112.1 GCA_020721745.1 Lentisphaera sp.
AGCTCGACCTGCGCGAACTGCTAAACCAGAACTTCCTCTGCTACGACGGCAAAGGCCCTGTGCCCGAGCAGATCCACGCCTACCTCTCCACCAACTGGAAAGAACTGCGCAACCTGCCCAAGGACGACGAGAGCCTTCGTGCCAAGGGCAAGGACCGCTGGTACATGCCCGACCCCAATAAGGCCGGCGACCTGGAGAAGCTGCGCGAGAAGGCACTGCTCAAGGAGTTCGAGGAATACAAAGAGGTCAAGAAGAAGCTCAAGGTCTTCCGCCTGGAAGCTGTCCGCGCCGGATTCAAGAAAGCCTGGCAGGAACGTGACTACGCCGTCATCGTCGCCGTGGCCGACAAGATCCCCAACAACGTCCTTGAAGAAGATCCCAAGCTGCTCATGTGGTACGACCATGCGGTAACGCGGATGGGAACTTGAGACTTGGAATGATACAAATTAAGGAGATGAAAATATGAATATCAACGCCAGTATCATTGATCAGCGGGTTACCGGTATTGTTGAGGATCATCCCGAGTGGTTGCCAGATGGCAATGATCTTAATAAGAAAAAGTCAGCGGCATTTGTACTGCTGTGCATCTCAACTTGCCTTGAGATGCCTCTGGATGAGGCCGCCGAATTGATTACCGAAGGCGGCAATGATGCCGGCGTTGATGGGCTCCATGTTGGCGAAGTAGAGGACGGGGAGTTTTTGGTCACGATCTTCCAAGGCAAATACAAGGTGAAGGATCTGGAAGGCGAGGCAAATTTTCCAGAAAACGGCGTCCAGAAAGCTGTTGATACCGTACAAGTGCTGTTTGATCCATACAGAAAAGTCGCTCTAAATGAAAAGATAGCACCAAAAATTGAGGAAATTCGTTCTCTTATCCGTGACGCCTATATTCCCAATGTGCGTGTTATTTTGTGCAACAACGGTGCGCAATGGACGGGGCAGGCTGACATTTGGATAGATGAGGCAAAAAAGGATTACGGCGACAAGGTTAACTTCGTCCATTTCAATCATGACTCCATAGTCAACATCCTACAAAGAAGCAAAAAGGTTGATGCCACTTTGACCTTGAGTGGCCAGGCAATTGTCGAGGACATGAACTACATGCGCGTATTGGTCGGACGTGTTTCCGTGCAAGAAATCCATAGACTGTTCAATGATCATGGCGACAAGCTTCTGGAGCGAAATATTCGCCGGTACCTCGGCCTGCACACCAATCGCGTCAATACAGCCATTCATGAAACGCTTTGTGATCCGCAACGGTCCGATAAATTTTACTTCTACAACAACGGCATCACCGTGGTTTGTGACAAGTTTGATTACAATGCCTTTCAAAAATCGGACTACAAAGTTCAACTTAAAAACATGCAGGTCATCAATGGCGGCCAGACCTGCAAAACGATTCAGGAAACATTGAACAATCAGAGGCAACAAAGGTTGTTTCCTGTAGGTGAGTCCGCCTACGTCATGGTTCGCATTTATCAGCTTGCCGAAACACACAAGGATTTTGTCCAGGACATCACCTATGCGACCAATAGCCAGAATCCCGTTGATTTGCGGGATCTACGGTCGAATGACGAGATCCAGAAACAACTTGAAATTGGCATTACTGATATGGGTTACACCTACAAACGACAGCGTGAGGAGGGTGGCGGCGGCTCTAATGTCATTACCAGTTCCATTGTTGCGGAATCGGTTCTGGCAATTTGGAGAAAACGACCGCATCAAGCAAAATTCCGTCGCAAAGAGCACTTCGGTAAGCTGTATGAAGACATTTTTAAGGATTTGAATGCGGCGCAAGCGCTCCTTGCGGTTCTGATTTTTCGGGCAGTTGAAAACAGGAGGAAACGGCCGACATCTTTGACACCACCAGATTACATGCCTTATGCATCGCATTACATTTCGATGTTGATTGGCCGAAAGCTTCTGGGCGACATGGGTGTTTCGCTAACGGAAGTCTCACATGGTAATTTCCAGAAAATCCTTAAAAAATTTGAAGATAATCAAGCGGAATATCACGCAAGCGCTGTTGAGGATGTGACAGATGCCTTGAAAGCCTGTTACGGAGATAGAGATATATCTCTTCAACAACTTTCAGCGACCTTTAGGCGTGGAGATCTTCTTGAGACGCTTGGATCGCATGAATAATTCCTGGCAATACAGCACCGTTCATAACAGCGTCTGCAAGGTCATTGAAGAACAGACCTTGTGGGGGCAGACGGTGTGCCGTGTCTGGTTGCCGAACCAGGACGCGGTGGTGCGCGTTCCCCGCTCCGCCTTGCGGCCGCTGAGTGCCGACCTGCAGCCGGAGATCGAGGCCGGGCGCATTGCCTATGTGGCCGCCGCAGCCAAGGTGGCCGAGGTGCTCGAAGGCTCCACCAGCGCCACCGAGGGCCATGTGCTGCTGGCTCCCATGGAGTCCAACGTCATTCCGCTGCCGCACCAGATCCACGCCTTGTCTCGGGCCATCTCCGGTGACCGCGTGCGCTACCTGCTGGCCGACGAGGTGGGTCTCGGCAAGACCATCGAGGCCGGGCTGGTCATGCGCGAGCTCAAACTGCGCGGACTGGTGCGTCGGACATTGGTCGTCTCGCCGAAGGGAATCGCTACCCAGTGGGTGGCGGAAATGCAGACCCACTTCAACGAGCAGTTCCAGCTCGTGCTGGGCGACGACATCGGCACATTGCAACGCCTGGCTCCAGGGGCGGATCACCGGAGCTCAGCCTGGTCGATGTTTGATCAGGTCATCGTCTCCCTGGATTCGGTCAAACCCATGGACAAGCGGCGCGGCTGGACCGCCGAGCGCGTCGCCGAATACAACCGCAGCCGGTTCGAGGATCTGATTACCGCCGGTTGGGATCTGGTGATCGTGGACGAAGCGCATCGGCTGGGCGGCAGTACCGACCAGGTCGCCCGCTACAAGCTCGGCAAGGGGCTGGCGGAAGCCGCGCCCTATGTGTTGCTCCTTTCGGCGACTCCCCACCAGGGGAAGACCGACGCCTTCCATCGCCTGATGAACCTGCTGGATGACGACGCCTTTCCGGATATGGACAGCGTCTCCCGCGAGCGGGTGGCCCCGTATGTCATCCGTACCGAGAAGCGCAAGGCCATCGATGCCGACGGCAAGCCGCTCTTCAAACCCCGGCGGACGCAGATGGCCCCGGTGGCCTGGGAGAGCCGTCACCACCTGCAGCAGCTTCTCTACGAGGCGGTGACCGACTATGTGCGCGAGGGCTACAACCAGGCCCTGCGCGAGAAGAAGCGCCACATCGGCTTTCTGATGATCCTGATGCAGCGCCTGGTGGTTTCCAGCACCCGGGCGATCCGCACCACGCTGGAGCGTCGGCTTGCGGCACTCAAGGATGGTGAGCAACAAGCCAGCCTGCGCCTGGCGGAACTGGAAAACGGCGCGGACGGATTGGAAAGCCCAGACGATGAAATAGCCGAGCTATATGACATGGACGGCCAGGAGCTGCTCGATGAGCTGCTGAAATCCCATGTGTCGGCTCTGCAGAGCGAAGGAAGCCATGTTGAGACCCTGCTCGACGCGGCGGTCCGTTGTGAACAGGCTGGACCGGATGCCAAGGCCGAGGCTCTGATCGAGTGGATCTACAAGCTGCAAGCCGAGGAAAACGAACCGGATCTGAAGGTGCTGATCTTCACCGAGTTCGTGCCGACCCAGCAGATGCTGAAGGAGTTTCTGGAAGCCCGGGGAATCTCGGTGGTCACCCTGAACGGCTCCATGGCCATGGAGGAACGTGGGGCAGCCCAGGATGCCTTCCGCAAATCGCACCGCGTATTGGTCTCCACCGATGCGGGCGGTGAGGGTCTGAACCTGCAGTTCGCCCATGTCATCATCAACTACGACATTCCCTGGAACCCCATGCGGCTAGAGCAGCGTATCGGCCGCGTGGACCGTATCGGCCAGCCCAAAACCGTACAGGCGATCAATTTCGTATTTGAGGATTCAGTCGAGTTCCGGGTCCGCGAAGTTCTGGAGCAGAAGCTCTCGGTGATCTTCGACGAGTTCGGCATCGACAAGACCGGCGACGTGCTCGACTCGGCGCAGGCCGGTGAGTTGTTCGAGGATGTGTTCGCCTCGGCCATCCTTAATCCTGACGGCATCGAAACCTCCGTCGATCACACGGTGGCCAGGATTCGGGATGAGATTCAGCAGGTGCGCGAGTCCTCCGCCATCTACGGCATATCCGAAGAGCCGGATGTGCAAACCGCTGAGCGTCTGCGCTCGCATCCGCTGCCCCACTGGGTGGAACGGATGACGGTGGGCTACCTCAATTCACACGGCGGCGCAGCCAGTCGCAAGCGCTCATGGTGGGATCTGAATTGGCCGGATGGCCAGGAACACCGCAAAGCCGTATTCAGCGCTCGGGAAGCGGATCGTCTAACCGACGCAACCCTGCTCAATCTCGAAAACAGCCGTGTCCGTGGTCTTGCCCTGAACCTGCCCCAGGTCGCGGCAGGTCAGCCATTGCCGTGCGTAACCGTAAGCGGGCTGCCAGCCAGCATCTCCGGACTCTGGGGGCTCTTTGAGATCCGCCTTCAGGCCGGAATGCACCAGAAGACACAACTCCTGCGCATCCCCATGGTGCGGCGTGGCTATGTCAGCGTGTTTTTGAGCGAGGAAGGCAAACTGTTTCTGCCCACGGCCCGGCATATCTGGGATGCGCTGCAGACAGCGGAAGCCCAGGTTCAGGCCACCCTCGGGCAGGATGACTCTATCACCGCCCATGAGCGTTTGCAGATTGCTGCCGAACAGGCCGGACATGAGCTATTCGATGCCCTGCAGCAGGCGCACCTCGCCTCGGTGAACAGGGAAGAGGAACGCGGCATGGTCGCCTTCACCTCTCGGCGCAAGGCCATCGAACGAGTTGGGCTGCCCGAAGTGCGCCAGTACCGTCTGGCCCGCTGCGCTGCTGAGGAAAATGAGTGGCGGCATGAACTGCAATCAGCGCGGCAGATCGTACCGGAAATCCGGTCGCTGCTGATGCTGCGGATCATCAAGGGAGGCGCTCAATGAGTAGTTGGCGAGACGCCATCCTGAACGACTTTGTGCCCAACGTCAGCAAGCTGACCTTGGTCGCCGACCCGGACTGTCTACTGACCGAGGAGAAACTGGCGCTGGAACTTCGTGGGCGCGGCTTCGACCTGATCGAGTTCCATGATCCAATCGAATTCAGATACGCCTATGAGTCCAAATATCGATCAAGCTGGGACCGGGGTGAGCACACCGATCTGGTGGTAGTCCTCCGCTTGCAGGATGCGGAGCTGGAATCCTTGCCTTACGACCTACTCCAGGCGGGCCGCAAGCTTTCATTCAACTTGGGGGATCTCTTTCCCAACCTGAGCTATCCGGTCATTGAAAAGCTCGACAGGAGCTTGCTGGATTCGCTTTTTAAGGCCCAGCGCAAGTCACCGCCGGATCGCATGGGCGACAACGCCACCAAAGATTTCATTCTCCGTCATGTGTTCGGCATTGCGGCGGAACTAATTGGGGGCGAGGTGGAGCTGCTTCGCGCATTGCTGCGCCTGCACTATGGGAAGCTACAGATCCCGCTGACGCTGGCTGAGCGGCTTATCCAGGTTCTCAAAGGGCATGATGGATTCAAGGCTTGGCCGCTCTCTGAAATCGTTCCGGACGATGAGGCGTTCTTCGCCTTTTTGCAGGAACGCTGGCCGCTATTTCTTTCCAGGCTCGGCAGCGCTCATCAGGTACGGGAGGATTCGCCGGACAAATCGGCAGGACAGCCGATTTGGACATCGCACAGCGATGCCCTTGCGGTGCGAACCAGGGAGGGTGAGCATCAATACGGCCTCAAGTATCCCGGCCCTGATCGCCTGCCGTTCGACCATCAGGACATCAAGGTTTACATCGACAACCTGTTCCTGGAGGGGAAACTCACCCCTGTCGAGGCCAAAGGCATTGAAGTGGATGCCGGGTCCTGGGTTCGAAGCGGCATCGCCACGTCCGGCGTGGACGATGACGAGCTACGGATCTCTCGCTTGTTTGGCCTTGTCGAGAAGGAACTGCCCACTGCTGAAGCGCGTTACTCGGACTGGACCGCCTTTGCATTAAAATTGGCCGAACTGTCAAGTTCAGTGGCGAGGGGCGAGGGACGAGGGGCGAGTGAAAATCTCCTTCAATTCAAAAATCTGCAATCAAAAATCAACAATGTTTTTTTAGGTTGGCTGGCCGACCACTACTCCAGTCTGATCAACTTGCCGCCGACCAATCCGGCCATGCTGCATCATGTGCCGCGTCGCCTGGCTCGGGACATCGAGGACTCCGGTAGCAGCGGTGTGGCGTTAATCGTGGTTGATGGACTTGCTCTGGACCAGTGGGTGACCATCCGCCAGCTTCTGCAAAAGCAGGACGCCAATCTGGTCATGCGCGAATCCGCGACCTTCGCCTGGATTCCGACGCTGACTTGTGTTTCGAGACAATCGATCTTCTCGGGCAAGCCGCCGCTCTATTTCCCGTCATCCATCAACTCGACCAACAGCGAAGAGAAACTCTGGAAACAGTTCTGGGAAGGCCATGGCCTGTCCCGACTGGATGTCGCCTACCAGCGCGGCCTTGGCGACGGCGATGCTGTGGGCGTCCTCGACTCCGCAATCCACCCCGGGAAGACCAAGGTGGTGGGGCTGGTCGTGGATAAAGTGGACAAAATCATGCACGGCATGCAACTCGGTTCGGCCGGGATGCACAACCAGATCAAGCAGTGGTGCCAGAGTGGGTTTCTTGCTACATTGGTCGGCCAACTGCTGGATTACGGCTACGAGGTCTGGCTGACGGCCGATCACGGCAACATCCAATGCGACGGTAAAGGCCGCCCATCTGAAGGGGTGATTGCCGAAACTCGCGGCGAGCGTGTTCGTGTCTATCCCACGCCGGAACTCCGCGCTCAGGTGGCTGGGGCCTTCCCGTTTGCCCACGAGTGGCAGCCGGTCGGGTTGCCAGCAGATTATTTCCCCCTGGTGGCCGGTGGCCGCGACGCATTCGTGAACCCGGGAGATGCCATCGTAGGTCACGGCGGTGTAGCCATCGAAGAAGTCATCGTGCCCCTTGTAAAGTTTGAAAGGAGAACACGGTGATGGGTAAACGACATGAAGCCATCGGCATCAAGCAGGCGATCCGTTTCGAGTGGATGCAGAAGGCAGCCAATCTGCTGCTGGCAGGACTCGACGCCAAAACCATCCGCCAGGAGCTGCATGAGTTCCTCGTGGACAGAAAAGGCAACGGCTCAGAGGGCGAACGAAGCGATCAGACCCGGACCTTCGTGGTCAACAACTTGATGAAGATCTGGGTCTCTCCTGACCCCGAGTTGATCCCGTTCCGGGATGCCTCGCTGGCGCTTCTGCGGGAAAACCCGGCCATGGCTCTGGCGGTCCACTGGGGGATGATCTCGGCGGTGTATCCGTTCTGGTTCAATGTGGCCCGCCAGACCGGCCGTTTGCTGGCCTTGCAGGATCAGGTGACCCAGACCCAGATCATCAACCGCCTGAAGGAACAGTACGGTGACCGGCAAACCGTCAGCCGCTATGCCCGGTTCGTCATCCGCTCCTTTGTCGCATGGGGAGCCCTGAAGGATTCCGAGACCAAAGGCTGCTATGAGAAAGCCGCTCCGGTGAGCATTGCCGAGCCAAACCTGGCCATCCTGATGTTTGAATCCGCACTCCTGGCCACACCGGAGGCCAAGGGCGCATTGGGTCTGCTCCTGAACAACCCGGCTTTCTTCCCATTCCAGCTCCCCGTGATGACCGGTGACTTTGTATCCCGGCGTAGCGACCGGATCGACGTGGTTCGCTATGG
>DYMC01000330.1 GCA_020721745.1 Lentisphaera sp.
CCTACCTCTCCCTCGCCCCAGCATTGACCATCGTCCTGGTCTTGCTGGGCGCGAGTCTTTTCTACGCGGTTGCCGAGAGCATTGGGTATATTAGCGCGATTGGTCAAACAGAAATCAGTTTCAATGCCTATCGAGAAACCCTTTCTTTCAATTCAGAGTTTTGGACTTCGCTTGGATTTTCACTGTGGATCAGCCTCGCCTCCACAGTCATTTCATCGGCAGTTGCGCTCGCGTTGGCGGTCTGGCTTTCGGAGCGCAATCGCAACTCGGACACGCTCGCGCTCAACTGGAATCTGGCGTTTCCGCATCTGGTCTGGTCGGTGGCGCTTTTGTTGTTCCTCTCGCAAAGCGGACTGTTTGCGCGTTGGGCGGCATCGCTCGGCATCATCACGACCCCCGACCAATTCCCCGTTCTCGTGCGTGACCGTTTCGGGGTTGGCGTCATCCTCAGTTACATCGGCAAGGAGGTACCCTTCCTCACCCTCATTCTCCTGTCCGTCCTGCGTTCGCAATCCGTCGGCTACGATGTCGTCGCGGAAAATCTGGGCGCAAGCCGCTGGCAGAGACTCCGCTACGTGACCATTCCCCAAGTCCTGCCTGCCTTGCTTGCAGGCGCGTTACTGGTCTTTGGATTTGTTTTCAGCAGTTACGAAGTCCCCGCCCTGTTGGGAGTCGGCTACCCGCGCGCCCTGCCCGTCCTTGCCCTGCGCTTCTTCCTGGACCCCGACCTGCGTGCCCGCTCCGAAGGCATGGTCATCAGCCTGATCGTTACCCTGATTGTGATGGTCGTGGCGGTCATCAGTTTACGGATCGGAGAGCGGCAGGAATGAAAACATGTTACGTCATTGCGAGGGCGGCGATCTTCCGCCCGAAGCAATCTCCTCGCACTGTTTGGGATTGCTTCGTCGTTCACTACCGTTCACTCCTCGCAATGACGGAGTAGGTGTTGAATGAAACACATTATCACTTATTCACTCCGTTTCGTTCTATATCTCGTACTTGTTGCGCCATTATTGCTGTTTATAGCGTATGCCTTTTCGACGCGCTGGTTTTTTCCCCAGCCATTTCCCGTCGAGTGGACAACGATAACATTCTTACGTGCCATCAACGATTCGCGAACATTATCCAGCATGATGCAAGGGATATGGATTTCATTTCTGGTTAGTATTACAACGAGATTTCGTATTACTACGAGACTTCGAATCGTACTACGAGA
>DYMC01000113.1 GCA_020721745.1 Lentisphaera sp.
ACGCGTTGAAAAACAAACAAGGATGATGGCCAAAAAGACCATCACGGAATCAGGATTTAAGTGAACAATGGAGGTGTAGGATGGACAGATATCTTAAAAGATTAAAACAGGGAAACTGGCAAGTACGGCATTACGGTCAAACTGGGAAGCTGTTAAACCGTTGTACGGCAATGCCATCTTGCCGTAAGCGTTTCACACTTATAGAACTCTTAGTTGTAATAACGATAATATCGATTCTGGCGGCATTGCTTCTTCCCGCCCTTAAGGCATCGAAGGACATGGCTCGCAACATATTATGTATGAACAATGAAAAGCAGATGGGACTTTCACTGGCAATGTACGCACAGGATTATAACGGATATCTTCCAGCTCTCGTTTATTATTCTGGCGGGTCCTACAACGACGGCAGGGACAATCCGTGGGATTACGTGCTTTTCCCTTATCTTGATATTAGCAGCCTCAGCGGAAAGATAGATGCGTTTCGCTGTCCGCGCGATACATCGGACAGAATGGGTGGGCCGTTGCGTCCACAGTCCTATATATACAACTCGAACTCCCAGCCTAGCGATGCGTCAGAGCCCTGGCCTTGGGCTTTGTCGCCGGCTAAGAAGCAGGTGTCCAGCATCAAGAACCCGTCCCGCTTGCTTATCATTGTCTGCGGGGGCAACATCTGGCAGAATCTTACGTCAGAGAACAGACCGACTGTTGCGCTTACTAGCAAGTGGGGAATAGGATTCGCCTTTACGCATTATGAGCCATGGGGCGACACCATGACCATGTATTTCGACCACAACAGAGGTTCGAACTATCTGATGGTGGACGGACATGTCGAACCTCTTAAAAACATCGAAATGTACGGTTATTGGCAGCAACCGTTTGGGGTCAAGCCCAGTCAGACGAGATGGTGCAACAGGCTCACGGTCGGTACTGACGTTGAATGATGGGCGCCTTCTCGTTTCAACTTTTGTAACCGACTCAATAATTTGAAACCCAAAACAAAACATAAAAGGGGGACTTGAAGATGAGTTCAAGCAACGGACTGTTTCATGATCGGATTCGTGAGCGCCATTTATTTGTGTCGAGGACGGAGCTAACTTTTATCATACTGTGCATGGAGGCTTGCAGCCTCCTTGCAGCACTGTCAGGCTCGGCGCAGGACAATGCGACAAACGTGAATATCGCCACCAATGGGTCGTTCGAACAGGAAAAAAACGAGGCGGGAAAATCCAACCCTGAGGGATGGGGCTTTTTCGGTACGACAAATACTGTTACGGGGGCTTATATGATGGAGGGTCAGCAGGTACATTCGGGCAAGAAAGGGGTATGTATCACCATAGCAAAGGACACACCGACGGGCACCGATGCATATGGAATGTGGCTTTCTGGCTTTTCTGAAGTCAAACCTGGCATGGCGTATTCCATCGAGGCCTGGATCAGGACGGCGGAATGCACCGGTAAAGGTGCCTGGATCTGGATCCTCGGATATGCGGAGAAAGGCGGGGAGGTCAGAGGTGCCGGCGAAATAAAAGATCCCTCGCTGTTCTTTTCGGGCACCCAGGATTGGAGGGAATGGTCGACATCCGTATTGATTGACAGGAACGTTCATTGGCTGCGAATTGCCTGTCGTCTGGATGGGGCAGGGACTGCCTCGTTTGACGATGTGGTTGTCTCGAAAATAGAGTAGGGACAAATCATCAAATTTGTTATAAGAGGTAATTGCAAAACTCTTTTCGCAGGCATGCAACACGTGATTTCTTACGTGTCAAGAGCATGCCCCCGCCAGCCCTTTGGTGGCGGGCAAGCTCGCCTCTGAAGGGGGCGCGCCCCGATGCCCTATCGGAATCGGGATCACGAGACTTGTGCGTCCGGAGTTTTGCAATTGGCTCTGAGGAAGATACATAGAGCAAAACAAGCCATCGCGGAGCAAAAATGACAGCCGCCGGAGTTATTTATAGTTATTTGAAATACATGACACTAGCCCGTTTTTCGCGCGAAAAACGGGCTAGGAATGGACGCGAGTATCCGGGCTATGATCTCCTTGCTTGAGGCTCTGTTGCCGCCGGCGGCCATCTTCGCCTTTTGCGGTGCGGATCGCCCGCATCCGTTCTGTTTTTCAGATCTTCACTTCGTCCAGCGATCTAGCGTCTGACAGTATCATCATGAGGCGGTCCATCCCCATCGCGCAGCCTGCGGATCTTGGGATTCCGGCGGAGACTGCGTCCTCGAAGATTTTGCATTCCCGGTATTTCTTCATCCCCATCGAGGCGCGTTTTTCCGCCGTATCGTTCATCACCCTGCGAATTTCGCAACTGTCGTCGAGTTCGCTGTATGTGTTTGCGATCTCTATTCCGGCGACGTAAAGTTCCCACCTGTCGGCTACGGACGGGTCGCTGGCGGAGAGATTCGCATATGCCCTGAATTCCGCCGGGTAGCCGGTCAGGACGCACGGCCTGTCCTTTGGCAATGCCGGCTCTATTCTCTCGACAAGGTCCATCTCGAAGCGGTTTTTTCCAACGGAATCGGCCATGTCCACCCCTGCGAATTTCGCAAAGGCCTTTTTCAAGGGGATTATCTCCCATTCTCCGTCGAGAGCGATGGATGTTCCGCCGTATTTGATTCTGGTCGCCCCTGTCGTAGTTTTAGCGGCGCGGACCAGGAGGTCCTTTGTGAACGGGATCAAATCTGCGGACGATGCTCCCGCCTGATACCATTCGAGCATGGTGAACTCCTCGCGATGGAGCCTGCCCTTCTCCTCCCGCCTGAAGCATGGTCCGATCTCGAATATCCTGTCGTATCCGGCGGCGAGGCATGCCTTGAGCAAGGGTTCGTGGGAGGTCCTCAGGAAGCCGTTTTCCGTGGAAATCGCCTCGATGTGGGCTTCGGGAAGAGGGGAGTCGAGCAAAAGTGGTGTTTCCAACTCGAGGAACCCCCTTTCCATGAGGAAGCTCCTGATGGAGCCGATCAGCAGGCTTCTCTTGAGCAGAACCCGCTTCAGGCCTTCGATGCGCCTGATCGAATCAGGCTTTGTTGACTCTTTCGGCATAGAGTCCAGTGCGGGTGTCAATCTTTATCATGTCCCCCTCGTTTATGAAGAGGGGCACGTTGAGCTCGTAGCCGTTGTCTATCTTCGCCGGCTTCATCACGTTCGTCGCCGTGTCGCCGCGCGCCCCGGGCTCCGTGTAGACGACCTTTTTCTCGATGAAAACCGGAAGGGTGATGTCTATGGGCTGTCCGTTGAAGAGGAGCACCTTGCATTCGGCGTTCTCTATCAGAAAGTATGCCTTGTCGCCGAGCTTGTCCCTGCCTATCCTCAGCTCCTCGAATGTCTCGTTGTCGCTGAAGACGAAGGTGTCCCCGTCCTGGTATGAATACATGAGCTCGCGCTCCTCGAGGTCGGGCTTGCCTATCTTGTCAACTGGCCTATAGGTCCTCTCCATCGTGGAGCCGTTGATCAGATTCTTCACCCTGCAGCGATACAGCGCCGTGCCCTTGCCGGGCTTGCAGAACTCGAACTCGGTGATCGTATAGGGCTGGCCGTCTATCTCGATCTTCAGCCCCTTCCTCAGGTCGGATGCATTGAACATGGGATTCTCCGGTTTTTAAGGTTCAGGGCGCGTAATCTACAGCGAAATCCGCGCATTTCAAGATTATTCGTCCTTTTTCAGCAGACAGAGCGTCGAGGCCGCGATGGATGCTGTGCCAAGCACGGCCAGGGAAAGCATGGGGCTGCCGACCGACGAGGCGGCGGCGGACGAGGCGGCGAGCTTTTCCGCGGCGAGCCCGGCGACCGGTCCGGCCACGAATCCCGCCCCTATGACGCTCTCGTGCGATCCGCCCGCCCCGACCCTCGCGTTGCCGATGAACATGGCGTAGAAAAGCGCCGCGTAGTATGCAGCCGCCGCGGACGCCCCCAGGACGATCTCGCCGACGATTATCATCTTCACCGATCCTGCGAGCATGCAGATGGCAAATCCGGCGGCGAGGGCTGGAGAGCAGGATGCCAGCAATGCCCTGCTCCCGTGCCAGCAGTGGGTGCGGGACATGAAAGCGAAGACCGATATGCGCGACACGTCCAGGAAGCCGGCGATGAAGCTGGCCGAGTCCACCGAGATTCCAAGTTCCTTGAGATGTCTGGGCAGGAGCGAGCTCAGAAGCTGGATAAGGCAGTATGAGAAGAACATGGACCATCTTGATGAAAAGAGCAGCCGGACTGCGCCGGGAATTCTCTCTCCCGGATCGTCCTGTTCGGACGGCGAATGGTCCGAAAGGGGAATGTCCCGCGGAAAGAGGAAGGCCGGCAGCAGCGACAGAAGCACGCCGGCGGACACGAAGATGAAAATTCCCGGCCCGCTCGCCGAGATGATCCAGCCGGAAGCCCAGACGGCCAGAGGAACCGCGCCGCTCCAGCAGATGTTGTATATGCCTATTGACGATGATGCCTTCTTCCTGTCCAGGCCTGCGCTGGCGTAGCTCTCGGCGAACGGCCATGTCATGCCGTTCGCAAGCGCGAAGATGGAGAAGAGAAAGCACAAGGCCAGGAACGAATGATGGAAATAGCAGAGCAAGGACGAGAGCATCTGCATTCCGACGAGAAAAAGCGTGGACGCCCTGGAGGAAAACCTCTTGCTGGAATGATGCGAAAGCTGGGCACCGAGCACATACGCCATCCCCGAGACAAGAGCCAGAACTAGGTTCTGCCCGTCGCTCATCCCCAGCCGGTAGCTGGTGAGGAAAAACAGTCCTCTGACCATAACCGTGACAAAAAAACTCAGGATGAATGCGAAAATATATACCTTGACGCGCATTTAATTCCAATGGTGAAGATGATTTTAAAACTCTGCATTCGGGGTAAATCCGTTGGAGTTCACAACTTTAGTTGTGTATTATTATCAACAAGATACACAACTGAGCCAATTGCAAAACTCCGGACGCGCAAGCGCGTCCCTCCATTTTTACGCCGATTTTTCGCAAAATCGGCGTGGAGGGGCATGCTTGTCGTGAGATCCCGAGCCCAAAGGGCCTCGGAGCCATGCCCGCGAAAAGAGTTTTGCAATTACCACAACTGGAACTGTGAACTTCAACGTTGAAATCAGCTCATCGAGGCAATTTAAAAATTGCCCCGGTGAAAAAGCCGATTGTCTCCAAAAATCAGGATATTATCGGGGTTATGAACGTTCCGGTTCTCAGGAAACTCCCCAGATTCTCCGCCGTCCTCTGCGATTTTCGCAGCACCGACTCCTCTGTGTTGAAGGCGTTGTGCGGCGTGAGGATGAACGATGGATTCTTCTTCATTTCAAGCAGGGCCCGGACCTCCGCCGCGGACTCTCCCTCGAGACCCGCGGGGTCCAGACCGTCGCGGAGCACCGCGGCAAGTTCCTTCTCGCAGTTGTATACGTCGAGGCCCGCACCGGACAATATCCCTTTTTCGACAAGCTCCAGGATATCCCTGGCCGGCGAGACTTCGCCGCGGCCGACGTTCACGAAGATCGCCCCTTTCGGCGCGGCCGAGAGCGCATGGGCACCCAGCATTCCCCTGGTCAGCCTGGTCAATGGCAGGGCGCATGCTATTATTTCCGAACGCGCGATCGCCTCGGGGAGCGGCAGATAGCGGAGACCATATATCCTCTTCAACCCGGGATTCTCCGCTACGTCCACTCCGACAAAGTCCATCTTGAGCCCGGCGGCAATGTCCACTATCTGCGACCCTATCCGTCCGACGCCTACCACCGCGATGCTGCGCCCCTTGACTTCGCGCCCGGTGAGCCCATCCCTGTGGAACGACCCGAAAGCCTTGCTCTGCACAGGCAGCTTGCGCAACAGGCATGTCCACAGCATCATGGCGTGCTCGGCCACCGCCCTGGCGGCGTAGTCGGGAAGATATGCCGACGCTATTTTTGCCGAATTCCGGGAGAGATAGTCTGCAATGTGGTCGTAGCCGGTTGACCGCGTGATGATGCCTTCGAGCTTTCGCGCCCAGGAATCGGGGATCCTGGACTGCGTGCGCATGCTGATGATCGGAGCCGCCGGAGGCTCTCCGGCCTTGTGCTCCTCCTGGATGGTCTTCCAAGTGAAGAAATATTCATGTCCGGACGGTAGGAACTTTCGAAGCTGCAGCTCCTCCTCCTCGAACGCCTCGTAGAAAGCCGCGGAGAAGCTCATTTCTTTTCAGAGGGCTGCGCGGGGTGGTCTGCAGGTTCGGTCCTGGGGGCCTCCGGAGCGGCGGCCTTCTTCACCGCCTCCGCACCGACGGCAGCCTTTCCGGCTCCGGCGGTGGCTTCGTCCGCCAGCTTGCCGGCCAGCTCCCCTTCGCTGGTCGCCGTCTTGACATTTTCCGCTGCCTTCGCGGGGGCTTCTTTCACCGCCAGCTCCCTGTCAACTATGTCCCTCGGCTGGGCCCTGTGGCCTATGATTATCGCAAGCGCCAGCGTGATCGAAAGAAAGAGAACGGAGAAGATAACCGTCAGCTTCGCGAGATGTCCGCCAGTGTGGGCGCCAAACACAGTCTCGCCGACTCCGCCGAAAGAGGAGCCAAGAGCACCCTCCTTCGACTGCTGGACCAGCACCAGCGCGATGATGATAAGGGCGACGAACACATCGGCCGCCATCAGAAGAGTTATAAGGGTCTGCATGTTTTCACCCGATGGCGTTTATGATTAATTTCGCGAATCCCGCCGGATCTAGGCTTGCTCCGCCGACAAGCGCGCCGTCAATGTCCTTCTGCCCCATCAGTTCCTTCGAGTTGTCGGCCTTCACCGAACCGCCGTATTGGATTATTATCTGCTCCGCCAGGTCCGCGCCAAAGACACCGGAGAGCATTGACCTTATCAGCGCGTGGACCTCCTGGGCCTGCGCCGGGGTGGCTGTCTTTCCAGTGCCTATCGCCCAGACGGGCTCGTATGCTATCGTGGTCTTGAGAATCTCCTCCTTGGTGAAATTCCCCAGGCAGCCCTTGAACTGTGTCGTTATCACATCCTTCATTCTGCCGGCCTCGCGCTCCTGAAGCGTCTCGCCCACGCAGACTATCGGAAGAAGCCCTGCGGAAATCGCGAATTTTGCCTTCTTATTGACAATCTCGTTGGTATCGCCATAATACTGGCGTCTTTCGCTGTGGCCAACGATGACATATCTGACCCCCAGATCGAGCAGCATAGAGGCGGACACCTCCCCGGTGTATGCGCCGGATGCCTTGTCAGACAGATTCTGGGCGCCGACCGCTATATTCGAGCCCTTCAGAATTCCGCACACGCGGTCGAGGGCCGTGAAAGGCGGACAGACCGCCACGGTAACCTTCCCGGCGGCGGCACCTATTTCAGTCTTCAACTTCGACACCAGGTCAGCAGCCTCGCTGGCCGTCTTGTTCATCTTCCAGTTGCCGGCGATAAAAAGTCTTCTCCCCATGATGATGTCCGCTCCATATTGCTGTTGAAATGAAAAAGAGGGGCTAATATACCCGCATCACGGCGGGTTTCAAGGCGGGAAAAGGAATCATCAGGAGTAGGAGTTCAGTAAACCCCGTCATTTTACTGAACTCCTACATATACAAAATGCAAAAACAGCTTGAAACAGTTGAAACGAGCCAATTGCAAAACTCCGGACGCGCAAGCGCGTCCCTCCATTTTTACGCCGATTTTTCGCAAAAATCGGCGTGGAGGGGCATGCTCTTGACACGTATGAAATCACGTGTTGCCATGCCCGCGAAAAGAGTTTTGCAATTACCTTGAAACACTTTACTCCTGGC
>DYMC01000114.1 GCA_020721745.1 Lentisphaera sp.
CGTATGAAATCACGTGTTGCCATGCCCGCGAAAGGAGTTTTGCAATTACCTCGTTTACATTACCTGCCAGCCCGTTTTTTCGCGCGAAAAACGGGCTAGACGGCGTTCTTGAAATCCGAATACGAGAATTCACGGATTGTCTCCAGGCTGCCGTCAAGCCTTTTCACCACTATGGACGGCATCGGGATCCCGTTGAACCAGTTCTTCTTTACCATCGTGTATCCGGCGGCATCGGCGAAGCGGACCTCGTCGCCGACCCTGAGCCTTCTTGAGAGCCTGTATGTGCCGAAGATGTCTCCGGCGAGACAGGAGCGTCCGGCAACCATGAACTTGTGGGGACCCGGCCCGGGGCTTGCGATTTTCGCGGACAGGCGGTATATGATGAGGTCGAGCATGTGGGCTTCGGCGGAGGCGTCCACTATCGCGATGTCCATTTTGTTTCGAACCACATCAATCACCCTGCAGACCAGTTCGGCGCTGTTTGTGATAGATGATTCGCCCGGTTCAAGGTAGATCTGGACGCCATGTTTCATCGAGAATTCCTTCAGCTTGCGGCAGAATGCCTCCAGAGGATAGTCCTTCTTGGTGAAATAAATTCCTCCGCCAATGCTCACCCATTCGGCTTTCTTCAGGGCGAACCCGTATTTCTCCCCTATATGGTCCAAGGACTTTGCGAGATTCGCAAAATCGTCGTTCTCGCAGTTGAAATGGAACATGAGCCCCCCGACCAGCGGCAGTATCCTGCGCAAGGTCTTCAAGTCCGCTATGCCGAGCCGGGAATATTTTCTCGCCGGATCGGCCAGATCGAAATGCGAATAACTTATTCCCGGATTCACCCTCACCCCCAGCTTCTTTCCATCAAGGCCGGCGTGGAAGCGCTCAAGCTGGGACGCGGAATTGAAGATTATCTTGTCCGCGAATTTCGCAAGCCGCGGGATTTCGTCCTCCGGATACGCCACGCTGTAGGCATGGGTCTCCCCGCCGAACTCCTCATGCCCGAGCCTGGCCTCGTGGAGGGAACTGCTCGTGGTCCCGTCCATGTAGCGGCTCATCAGCGGGAAGACGCTCCATGTGGAGAAGCATTTCAGGGCCAGAAGGGACTTCGCGCCCGATCTCTCCCTGACCAGCCTCATCACCTCCATGTTCTTCAGGAGCCTTCCTTCGTCTATCAGATAATATGGGGTCTTTATTTTATCGTTCTTCATCTCCGCCTTCCTTCCTTTGTTTTTTCATCTCCTCCATGAGCTCCTTGTAATATGCCGGGACGAGGGCCTTCTGCCTGAGGACCGGGTTGCTCTCCAGCAGAGCCACATATACCCCGGAGAAATCGGATTCCCACAACTTCCGGAACGAGAACTCGTCCTGCATGAACTGGGCCACGGTGGAGAACCTGTAGTTGGTGTTCGGCGGGTCCACGCCTATCAGCCACACCCGCCTCCTCTTCACCAGCTCCGCGAAAACCCTGTCGTAGTAATTGAAAAAATCCTTGTCCCACGTGTAGGTCATGTTTATTACCGGAGGGACCTTGTCCGACGGCGACTTGATCCAGTAGAAGCTGTGGAAGGGGGACGTGACGTATTCCTGGACGATTTGGTTCGGTGGCGGTATCCAGTTTTCCTTCACCTCTCCGTATCTCATCAGGAATCCATCGCCGGGAACGTGGTTCTGCCTGATGTGCCCCAGCGCCGCCCTCCAGTCGTGAGGGATGCGCCGGCAGAACGAGCCGCCGTCCATGTAGGCCGGCACCGACACGCTCCCGAGGTAGATTATGAGATATACCCCCGGGAACGCCGTCCTCAGCACGTCGCTGCGGAAGACATCCAGGAGGTTCGCCAACAGAAGATAATACGCCGGCATTGCGAAAAGCATGTATCTCGGATCGAAGAAGGAGGTATTCAGAATCCGCGAGGCTGCGAACACAAAGACGAACGGGGAGACGATCCAGAGCAGGACGAGCAAGGTCGGCTGCGCGCCCAGGCGGCAGACGATATCCTTCGCGCTGAAACGCTCGAAGATGAAGAAAACCACGCCCACGCCAAGCATTGCAGCAAGCATCTTCAGGTCGAACATCGAGAGGAAGAGAGCGACTGCCTCCAGACCGTCCAAGTCCTTCACCCATGTCCACGCCGCCCGCATCCCGTAGAGCCCCGACACGTGGGGCAGCGAGAAGGCGACCAAAGCCGCGCAGACCGACTGCAGCGGAATCCACAGCTTCAGCCCCGGCGCGTCCTCGAAGAGCCGCACACCCCTGCTCCTCAGGAGGGCGGCCCCGGCGACGTACGCATTCTGGAAGATGAACAACGAGGCGAAAGTGTAGTGCATATACACCGAGGCGACCGAACAAAGCACGTAGGGGAGCACGCTCCTCGCCCCGGGAAGCCTTTTGAGGTGGAGGAAAAATATCTGGGACAGCAGCGCAAACATGATACCGAGAGCATAGGGGCGGGCCTCCTGCGCGTAGTAGATGCTGTCGGAGTGAATTGCGAAAATCGCAGCGGCAAGCAGGGCGCGCGTGTCGTCCGCGAAAATCGTCTTTGCAAGCCAAAAAACAAGAAAGACCGATATGATGGACGCCGCGCAGGAGAGCCCCCTCAGGACCCCCTCGGAGGGGGGCAGCAGCGACAGGACCAAGTGCTGGACGATGAAATATGCCGGATGCATCCCCTGCGTGACCGATGCTCTCTCCCATACGGCGCCGAAAGTCGGCGCGCTCGACACCCATAGAGTGGAGATTTCATCCGTCCAGAGACTTGATGTCGTGATGTTGAAGAGACGGAAGAATATCGCGGCGAACACTATGAAGAACAGCCAGGTCTGGACGTTCTTCTCCACATAGCCCTTCTTCTCCTCGACCACGGCACCCTCCGCCACCACATGGGAATATGAAAGTTCAAGCGCTATCATTACAATCGCATATTTTAAGCGTTTTTCAAACGGCAATCCCTTCACATATGCGATATGGGGGCTATATTAGGCATTTGCAAGCATCCAGGAAAAGACTATGAAGACACCAGACAAGAACGGAAAGTTCGGCCCATACGGTGGCGCTTTCGTGCCGGAGACACTGGTTCCGGTCCTCAGGGAGCTCGAAGCCTGCTACCACGAGGCGACAAAGGACGAGTCCTTCACCAGGCGCTTCGGCGACCTTCTGCGGAATTATGTGGGACGCCCGACTCCCCTCTACTATGCGGAGAGGCTTTCGGACGAGATCGGGCACAGGACATACCTCAAGCGCGAAGACCTCTGCCACACCGGAGCCCACAAGATAAACAACTCCCTCGGGCAGACCATGCTTGCCGTGAGGATGGGCAAGAAAAGGATAATCGCCGAGACTGGAGCCGGACAGCACGGCGTGGCCACGGCGACAGCGGCCGCCAGATTCGGACTCGAATGCGACATATACATGGGCGAGGTGGACATGGAGCGCCAGTCCCTCAACGTCAAGAGGATGGAGCTGCTCGGGGCGAAGGTGATTCCAGTCCATACCGGACAGAAGACCCTGAAGGAGGCCGTGAGCGCCGCGATAAGGGACTGGGTCGCGAACAGTTCGTCCACCCACTATGTCCTAGGCTCGGCGCTCGGCCCGCATCCCTTCCCGATGATAGTCAGGGACTTCCAGTCCTGCATCGGAAGAGAATGCCTGCGCCAGATTAGAAAGGCCGAAGGACGCCTGCCCGACATAATCATCGCATGCGTGGGCGGAGGAAGCAATTCCATCGGCATATTCCACCCCTTTCTGAAATTCCCCGAGGTGAGGCTGATTGGCGTCGAGGCCGGAGGAAGGGGAGATTCCCTCGGCGACCACGCGGCGCGCTTCAGCGGCGGAAGACTCGGAGTTCTCCAGGGCACCAAGACATACGTCCTCCAGGACGGCTTCGGACAGATAGCATCCACCCATTCGGTGTCGGCCGGTCTCGACTACGCGGCCGTGGGTCCCGAGCACTCGTATCTCCGGGATACAAGGCGGGTGCAATATATCAAGGTCTCCGACACCGAGGCGATCGAGGCCTTCGGAAGGCTGTCCGACACGGAGGGCATACTTCCCGCCCTCGAAAGCGCCCACGCCGTCGCCGGCCTTGTAAAAATAAGCCCGTCTCTCCCGCCGAAAAGCCTTGTCGTTCTCAACCTTAGCGGACGTGGAGACAAGGATGTCCAGCAGGTCATCGATTTCCTGAATAAAAAAAAAGGAATGAATAACGAATGAAACTAAACAAGAAGTTCATTCTCGATGCGGTCGAGGAGCACGGAACACCGCTGCTCATCGTGGACCACGACATCATAAGGCAAAACTATGCCGCCTTCAGGAAGCACCTTCCGCGCATACAGGCATACTACGCGGTAAAGGCCTTCACAAACGAGGAGATCGTCAAAACCCTCTTCAACGCCGGATGCAGCTTCGACGTGGCCTCGATGCCGGAATTCAACATGGTCTATGAATGCGTCAAGTATATGCCTCCGCAGAGACGGCAGGACTGGATATGGGACAAGATTATCTACGCCCATCCCATAAAATCCGAAAGCACCCTCCGTGAACTGGACAAATACAAGCCGCTTGTTACCTACGACAACCGCGAGGAGATAAGGAAGATAAGGAAAAACGCGCCGAACGCCGGACTCGCCCTCAGGCTCAAAGTGCCCAACACTGGCGCCATGGTCGAGCTCTCCTCCAAGTTCGGGGCGTCCCCCGGCGAGGCCGTTGACCTCATACTTGCCGCCGACAAGGCCGGTCTCACCGTGGAGGGCATCAGCTTCCACGTGGGAAGCCAGACAACCAACTTCCAGAACTACGTCCAGGCGATAAACCTCGCCGCCAACGTCTTCCAGGAGGCGCGTTCGAGAGGATACAGGAAGATGAATCTCCTCGACATCGGCGGCGGATTCCCCGCCCCCTACGACAAGAGCGTGCGCCCGTTCAGGGAACTCGCCAGGACCATAAACTCCGAGCTGAACAGGCTTTTCCCCAAGGACATACAGATACTGGCAGAACCCGGCAGGTTCATCGTCGCGACCGCCGCGACGGAAGTCTCGCAGATAATAGGCAAGGCCGTCCGCGACGGAAAGCTCTGCTACTACATCAACGACGGAGTATATCACACGTTCTCGGGGATAATCTTCGACCACTGCAGCTACCATTTCGAGTCTCTGAAGGGCGGAAAGAAGGAACTCTGCACCGTCTTTGGTCCGACATGCGATGCCCTCGACGTGGTCTCGATGTCCGAGATGCTCCCCTCCCGCTTGAAGATCGGCGATGTCCTCACAAGCCGCAACATCGGGGCATACAGCATCGTCTCCTCGACAAGCTTCAACGGATTCCCAAGCGCCAAGATACTTCACATCAACAACTAGGCCGTTTCATCACAAAGGAAGAATGTTTGGTAGAAAGATATGGACAAGTGTTTGACAGATTTTTCGGGATGGCTGAAGAGGGGGGACTTTTTTGTCCTGGTCGAGGTTCCTCTGCCGGAGGAGAGGGCGGATGTTCCAGTCTTCGAAGGGATATTGCGGAGGATGCAGTCGGTGCTGGCGTCGCGTCCGGGTTTGAAGGCGGGCATAGCGTTCACCGACAATTCCGCCGAGAGGTCCTCCGATTTTTCCATGTTTTTCAAGGATTTGTCCCCGGCGTTGAAGTCGCAGTCGCTGTTTTACCTGAGCGGCAGGGGCAACAGTCTTGGAAATCTGGCTTTGCAGGTGGAGAGTTTGAAGAGGCTGGAGTTTTTCAATGTGGTTCCTGTCACCGGGGAGTCGCGTGCTTCGCTCCGGAAGCCTGGGGCTGGGCATGCGAGGGTTCCGTATCTTGACTCCGTGCACATGATAGAGAAGTTGTCCGGGCTTGCTGCTGGTGCGTTCTGTTGTGGTTCGGCGGTGAATCCATTCAAGTATAGCCCCGAGGAGACCTACACGCAATACTACAAATTGATGAAGAAGTTCAAGGCTGGGGCGGCTTTTGCGGTTGCACAGGCCGGCTGGGACATGAAGAAGCTGCAGGAGCTGAGATGGTTTCTCGAGATGAGGGACTGCCATGCGCCGACACTGGCCAGGATGATGGTGCTGACTCCGGAGCTTTCAGAGGAGATATTTGCCTGCGCCCATCCTGGTCTGATGGTGTCGGAGGACATAAGGGGGATTCTGCGGGAGGAGAACAAATATGGATACGCCCAGTTTGCATCGGCGCAATGGAGGAGACTTCAGATAATGGCGGCGGGCGCGCGACTGCTTGGCTACAGCGCGGTCCAGGTCGCCGGGGTGGAAAGGCCTGAACATGCCGAGAGCGTTCTTGCGAAAATCGCAGAGGCGCTGGAGGAGTTCAGGACTTTCGAGGAGTGGCGTGCCGAATACCAGAACCATCTATCGAGGGCGGAGCCGTCGCCGTTTCCCTTCAGCTACTACATGTTCGAAAATCTCTTCCAGTGGCAGTATCCGGAGGGTTGCCTGAAGGTAAGGGACCCGAGGGGATGCGGGCTTGGCACCTGGGAGAAGATCAGATACGAGATATGCTCCCTGCTGCTCTCGAAGGCGCATAGACAGGTTCCGGAGGAGCACTATTTCTCGAAGAAGCTGCTGGTTAAATGCAGAGGCTGCAAATACTGCCGCGTGTCGCTGACCCAGTTCGTGTGCCCGGAGACCTGCCCGAAGGGATTGGCCAACGGCCCCTGCGGCGGCAGCTTTGCCGGCGGGCTTTGCGAATTTCGCGACCGCAAGTGCATATACGGGCAGATATTCAGAAACGCGCTGTGGAAAAAGGAAGTCGGTTCGCTGGAAGACAGGATAGTAAAACCCGTGGAGTGAGTACCGACCCCGGCCCGTCTTTCAAAACGGTCTAAGTTTTTCTCCATTTTCCAAAATTTCCGCAATCAAAATGTAAATTTTCAGCCTAAATGAGCATAAATCCTTAGAATACAGAAAGGGGGTGATCCAAAGAAAAAAATAATGAAGACAATTGGCCGAAGTGCTTGCAAAGTACATTTCTGGGTCTATTTTACGCGTTGAAAAACAAAAAAGGATGATGGTCAAAAAGACCATCACGGAATCAGGTAATAATGAAAAGGTCAAGGTTGCGTAAGGAGAGGATGGTTCTGATGTACTGCGCTGAGAAATATTGCAGGGCAGCAATGCCGCTGTCCGAAATGGCGGCGAGGCTGTCCATTGGGCACGGAGGTCTTTCAAGAAGCAAGAATCGCCTGGCAAAAATTATGAAAAAGGATATTGCAATTTCAAGGATTTTGTCTGATGTCGAAAAAATACTACAGCAATAGCAAGAGTGTGACCCCGGAGCCCAGCCGTTTCCTCTTTGTGAATCTATCTCGTTTTGCGAAGTTCGCAAATTCCTGTATTTTATTTTTCGCACAAAGCCACGAAGCCGCAAAGAAATGGCTACTATCTTCCCGATTTTATTTTTGTTCTCCTTCGAGCCTCTGCGTCTTTGTGCGAGATATTTTTTTGATTTTAACAGGCCTGGAATGGGAAAAGGCGAGACAGACGCGTTCATCCGTGAGAAACGGACACGCCTGGACGGGCTGATAACTTTCTGTGGGAATGGCATTGTAATGTGTCCGGTGAAGCGGCGACTGGCTCTGCCGAGAAGCAACCATTCAACCTAGAAAAAGCAGTTGAAAATCGCGTTTCTACTTAAGTTTATGATAAT
>DYMC01000115.1 GCA_020721745.1 Lentisphaera sp.
GTATATGTCTTGAAGAGTCCGGCAGTGCCTTTCGCAATTTTATCAATCGCCTCCAAAATCCGCGCATGCCCCAGCTTCAGATCTTTTTTCAGGTACGACAGCAAGTTTTTCAACGTGGAGACATCCCCGATGCTTCCCTGGTAGATCCTGTATCCGAGAGGCAGCTCCTCGTCGTCTCCGTAGATCATCCCCATGTTTATCTGCGGAAGCGCTTCCCCGTCCCTGTCCTGTTTCAAAATGTAGGTTGGGTGGGCATCTGCGATTACGCAACCAGTTTTCCCGCGAAAAACTGGCAGAGCGAAGGCCAAGATCCTGCCCCCAGTCCATCCATCACCATTTCAGGTCGGGGTCTTTGAGGAGTTCGTCCATCCTGTCCTGGATGATCTGGCCGCGGTTTTTCTCGCGCTCCTCGATCTTCCTCTTGAACTCATGCATCTGCTTCTCTGCCTTCTCGAGCCGTTCCCGGTTCTTCTTCATCTTCTCGTCGAACTCGGATGCGACCGCATTGGCAAGCTCCTCCTTGATCCTGGCCTTCTCCGCCTCGTCGCCGGTCGAGTGGTATTTCTTGGACAACTCCATGCTCTTCGAGTTCTTCGACTCGAATTCATCCCTGCGCTCCCTCATCCTTTTCATCATCTCGGCCCTGAACGCTTCTGGATTTTCGTCGTGCATGGCCTTGAGTTTCCCGATCTCCTCCTGCGACATCTTGCCAATGAATTTTTTCAAGAGCGGCCTGCTGTCGAGGCTGTCCCCGGATCTCTGCCGCTCCTTCAGCCCGTCCCCGCTATCCCCTTCGGAAACCGAAGTTTCCGCGCAAAGCGCAACAGGACACAGTAGAATGGCCCCAAGAACCATCGGAAGAAGATTTCCCTTTTTCATGTCGAACTCCTTTTTTTTAGTTATATCAATATTTCCGTTGGAATCTCGATGACATGCTCCCCTTCCTCCTCCAAGTCCTCCATGGACGAAAGATGGACAAGTTCCTTGCAGAGAAGCAGATCGGCGGACAGGGCGAAATACTCGTCGTCGAGGTCCAGCTTCTCCCACTCCGTGGCGGGGGCTTTCCCGGGCATTTTTTCTGGAACCTCCGCGGCGGAACGACCTCCTTCCGAAGGAGGAACCCCGCGAGGGTCTTCTGGAATCTGCTCGTCGGTCAGGAATATCAACGCAGACACAAGCATCAGCGATGCGGCAACCGCCACCGCAACGAAAGGCTTCCGCATGTAGAAAGGAATGCTCTTCGCCGAAGCGGCATTGGCCTCCGCATGGCTTTTCACCAAAATGTCCAAGGCGACTGGAGGGGAGGACGATTCATCTGCGGATATTTCCGAGAACGTCTTGAGGGCGTCTGCCGAAAATCTCTCGAAGTCGGCGCAGTCCGGACATTCCGCGATATGCCTCCTGGCGGCATCGTCCAAACGCCCCTCCACGATCATCCTCTGCGTTTCGATGCATCTGTTCATTTCCCACCTCTCCTGTCCTTCAAACAGTTTCTAAGACTCCGCAGGGCATACTGCATCCTTGCCAGAGCCGTGTTGATCGAGCATTTCTGTATGCTTGCAATGTCCTTGAACGCGACTTCATCGGCCCTGAGCAGAAAAACCTCCCTCTGCTCCGCCGGCAGCCTCCCGACGCATCCATCGAGCGACTCGCGCATCTCCTTGAGATGCAGCTCCCTGGAAGGGGTCTGATGGCTGGCGAGAGCCGTCCATTGCTCCGCCGACGAAATGTCCTCCACGGATTCCTTCGAGCGCTTTCTGAAATGGTCCATGGCCAGATTGTGCGAAATTCGCATGATCCACGCGAGGAAGCGCTCGCTCTCCCGGTATGACCTGAAATTGGCGATGGCCTTGATCCATGTCTGCTGGAAGACATCGTCGCAGAGGCTGTCGTTCCCGGGAAGCATCTTCCTGAGGTATGAATACAACTGCCTCTTGTATTTCTCGTAAAGCTCATTGAACGCCTCGTTGTCTCCATCGAGATACATCGAGATGAGCGCCCCGTCGCCCATCTCCTTCACTTCCTTCTTTTTTAGCTCCTTTGCCATATAAACGGAAGCGATCCTCTTTTTATTTTAAGGTCCGATTGAAAATCCGCGCCGTTACCATAACTTGCGCCATCGCTTTTGCAAAAACGCATACGCGTAGCAGATTAAATGCCAAGCACGGAGGGAGACATTGCGCTGGCAGGATGAAAGGGTGATGATAACAGGGGGGAACGGATTCCTCGGCAAGGCCATTGCAACGGCTTTGCTCTCGAAAGGAGCCGTCTCGGTTGCCGTATTCTGCCGCAGCGAATGCCCGCAGCTTGAAAAGGCCGGGGTGGAGGTTGTCAATGGCGACATCCGCGACGCGGACGCGCTTCGGCGCGCCTGCGAAAATCGCACGATGCTCTTCCATTGCGCGGCGAAGGCGGAGATATGGGGCGACAGGCGGGAATTCTTCTCGGTCAACGTGGAGGGGACAAAAAATGCCGTGGAGTCCGCCTACAGGAATGGAATCGGTGTTCTTGTCAACACAAGCTCGCCGAGCGTCGTGATTCCTCCCGGGGGAGTGTCCGGGGCGGACGAGAGCATCCCCTATCCCGGCCGCTACCTGGCATCCTACCCCGAGAGCAAGGCCCACGCCGAGAGGATAGTCTCTTCCGCGGCCACGGAGAGGCTCCGCAGCATCTCCATCAGACCCCATCTAATATGGGGGCCGGGCGATCCCCACATACTTCCAAGATTGATTAAAAAGGCGGAAAAGGGCGAATTGACCCGCATTGGAGACGGCAAAAATCTGGTTGACCTGTCCTATGTGGAAAACGCCGCCCACGCACACGTGCTCGCCGCGGAGAAGTTGCGGATTTCAGATGAATTCTCCGGCAGGAACTACTTCGTGAGCGACGGAAAAAGGGTAAACCTGTGGACGTGGATTGACGATTTCCTGATCGCGCTCGGAATGGAGCCGGTGCACAGGAAAGTCTCCGCCCGGACAGGATACGCCATGGCATGGCTTTGCGAAATTCGCAACAGGCTCTTCGATCCGGACGGCGAGCCGCGGATAACCCGTTTCGCCGCGATGCAGATGGCACACGACCATTATTTCGACATTTCCGCGATACGCCGCGATCTCGGCTACGAGCCGGTCGTTAGCCCGGAGAAGGCCATGAGGGACACCGTGGAATGGTTCAGAATTAAGAGGGGGGGAGGCAAAATTTCTTCCACTATCGCCGGGTGATTGTGATTTTGAAAGCGGGCCGCTTGTTTTGCATGGTTTCTGGTTTATCTTTCCGACGATTGGCTGGATCATAGAGTTAGGCCAAATGCCCTATGGGAATATGGCTGGCCAGGGGATGAATGCATGATCGAAATCCAAACATTGTGAAATATAAGGGGGACTGCCATGGAATTTTACGACGTGATCAAAAAGAGAAGAAGCGTGAGGGAATACGATCCCGACAAGAAAATTCCAAAGGAGGCCCTCCTGAGGATAGGCGAAGCCGTCCGGCTCGCCCCTTCCGCATGCAACATCCAGCCCTGGACATTCAGGGTTGTCTTCGATATCGCCGCACGAAGCCGGATGGCAAAAGTCTATAAGAGGGATTGGTTTGCCCGGGCGCCTGCGGTGGTCCTGGCCATCGGCAACCGCGAAAAGGCCTGGAAGCGGCTCGAAGGAAACAGCATAATAGACATTGACATCGCCATAGCCATGGAGCATTTCATCCTCGCCGCAACCGCGGAAGGACTTGGCACATGCTGGATTTGCGCCTATGATGTGGAGAAGATGAATAAGGCGGCCGGAATCGTCGCGCCATGGTCTGTGCTGGCAGTTTCTCCTCTGGGATATCCGGATGACAACAAGACACCTCCGGACAAGAAACCCCTCGACGAGCTGTTCAAGGTGCTATAGGAACGCAGTGGTGGGGATATAAAAATGGTGGCAAGGGCCGGAATCGAACCGGCGACACAAGGATTTTCAGTCCTCTGCTCTACCAGCTGAGCTACCTCGCCATGGCGCGCGGGCCTTGTCGGGTCCGCGCTGGAAAACCGCATAATCTAATTTACGTGCGATGGAATTCAACCCGGATTCGGAAGAAAGTCCGGAATCCGGGATTGATGCAGTCCATCACTTCTTCGCGTCCATCTCCTCGAGGGCGGCCCTTCGGCTCAGCTTTATCTTGCCCCTGTCGTCAACGTCGAGAACCTTCACCGTGACCGTGTCGCCTTCCTGGCATATGTCCGTCACTTTTCCAACCCTGTAGTTGGCCATCTCGGAGATATGCAGAAGTCCGTCCTGCCCGGGAAGTATCTCGACAAATGCGCCGAATTCCTTTATTCCGGTGACCCTTCCTCTGTATATTTTGCCGATTTCAACCTCGGCGGAGATTTTTTCGACTTCCGCGCGGGCCTTCATGAGGGATTCTTTGCCGACGGCAAATATGCTGACGGTCCCGTCGTCTTCGATGTCAATCTGCGCTCCGCTTATCTCGGTGATGGCCTTGATGTTCGATCCTCCGGGGCCGATGAGCATTCCTATCTTCGAGGGGTTTATCCTCATGGTCGCTATTCTCGGCGCATAGGGGCTGACATCCTCTCTCGGGCTGGCTATGCATGCGTCCATCTTGTCGAGTATCTTCATCCTGGCCTCGTTGTTCCTCTGCATGGCCTTGTAGAGAAGATCAATCGGAACTCCCGCTATCTTGAGGTCGAGCTGGAATCCGGTGATTCCCTTCCTGGTCCCGGCGACCTTGAAGTCCATGTCGCCAAAGTGATCCTCGGCTCCAAGAATGTCGGTCAGAAGGATGTAGTCGTTGTCGTTCTCGTAGATGAGTCCGCAGGATATTCCCGCGACATGTTCCGGAATCGGAACGCCGGCATCCATGAGGGCCAGCGAGGCGGAGCATACCGTCGCCATCGAGGTGGAGCCATTGGACGCCATTATCTCGGAGACGCAACGGACCGTGTAGGGATATTCAGCCGGCATGATCTGGGCAATCGAACGCTCGGCGAGATTGCCGTGCCCTATTTCGCGCCTTCCCGGCCCCATTATCCTTCCCACCTCGCCCACGCTGAAGTTGGGGAAGTTGTAGTGCAGATAGAATTTCTTCTCCTTGCCGGAGCATATCACATGGTCCATCTCCTGGGCATCCAGAGTGGATCCCAGGGTGACTATCATCATCGCCTGTGTCTCGCCCCTCGAAAACAACGCGCTGCCGTGGACTCTTGGAAGCACTCCGACCTCGGAGCTGATTTCGCGGATCTGGTCCAGCGCCCTGCCGTCCATCCTGACGCTCTTCTCGCGGATGTTCCTGCGCACCGTCTTCTCGACGAAGCGGTCGAATGCGACCTTGAGCTTCAGGCCGAACTCCGGAATCGTCTCGGCCTTGTCCTTCAATTCATTCTCGATCGTTTCATGGATCGCCCTGAGAGCATCCTGCCTTTCCTCCTTGGACGCTATCACGCAGGCGCCGCTTATGGCCTGCTCCTTCGCCTCCACGGCCTGGGAAATATCGTCTGGAATATTGCATATATCGTAGTTTTTCTTCTTTCTTCCCGCGATTTTCGCAAGCCGCACCTGCGCTTCGATCTGCTTCTTCACAACTTCGTTCGCGAAGAGCATGGCGTCGCGGAGAGTTTCCTCCGAACACTGCCTGGCATCGCCTTCTATCATTATCACCTTGTCGGCAAGTCCCGCGTAGACCAGGTCTATCTGGCTTGACTCCATCTGCGCGACAGTCGGATTTGCGACGAATTTTCCGTCTATCAGCCCCACCCTCAATGCGCCCAGCGGCCCTTGGAACGGCAGATCCGACAGAGCCAGCGCGGCCGATGCGCCGAGCGGACTCAGCGTGTCGGGATCATTCTCTCCATCGGTGCTGAGCAGCAGCGCCTGGATCTGGACCTCCCCGAAGAAGCCTTCCGGGAACAGCGGCCTGACCGGGCGGTCCGTCATCCTGCAGATGAGTATCTCCCTGTCGTTGGGACGCCCCTCCCTCTTGATGTATCCACCGGGGAACTTGCCGGCTGCGCTGTATTTTTCCCTGTAGTCAACCTGCAGAGGCAGAAAGTCCGTTCCCTCCCGCGATTTTCCGGAGCACACAGCCACCAGAAGCGTGGTGTCGCCGGAGCGCACCAGGCAGGAGCCGTTCGCCAGCCCCGCGACCTTTCCAGTTGTGATTTCAATTGTCCTGCCCTGACCAATGTCAATGGTCACCTTCTCTTCTTTTCTTGTCATTTTCTCTCTCTTTTTCGACCCGGATAGGGTCTGTTTTGTTGAAAGGAAGCACTTCGCGGCATGGCTACGCACGACCTGGCACCGGAAGGCTTGAGCGTGGAGTTGGTGGAATTGCGGTGTCGAAAATCCGAAAGGGGAGATCGAATTGCCGACATCGTCGGAATTCCACGCAACCTTAGGTCCAAGCACTCCCAGGGGCTTCGTCGAACGGCCTTTGCGCGAAACTATCCGTGGCGTATGTTCAGCGCCGTGGACACTTCCTCGTATTTCTTATAGTCCTTTCTCGCGAGATACTGCATCAGCTTCTTTCTTTTGCTGACCAGCATCAGAAGTCCGCGTCTGGAGTGTAAATCCTTCTTGTGCCCCTGCATGTGCCCCGTGAGGTGCTTTATCCTCTCGGTGAGCAGGCAAATCTGAGCCTCCGGCGAACCGGTGTCGGAATCCTTTCTCGCAAATTTCGCGACTTTCAGTTTCTTCTCTTCCATATCTTCCATGTCTTCCATGTTTCTCTTGTAGAATGATGCAATGTTGAAAACGAGCACATAATCTACGCCCGTCTTGACGCAATGCAAGCGCAGAATCTAAAAATATCTAAAATTTTCCAGAACACCATAGATCCAGCATCTCTTTTCTCCCCATCCCGACGGAAGTTCCATAATTTCTGAAAATATCCATTTGTCATAAAGCGTTTGTATTAAACACTTTTCCTGTTATTAACGAGTTTTTTTCTTGTGGCTGCACGAATTCCTCTCGCAACTATGACTTCTGGGATTATCACGCCTGCCGCCTCAATCAGCCGGGCTGTTGAATCCCGCGGTTCCTGAATTCTCTGGCATAGCACTTTCCCGTCCGTCACCACCTGATATGTGCATGCGGTAATGTAGTGGAGGCCGTTGCCGAGAATGTCTTTCACCTGTTCGCTTTTTATCATCCCCCTGTCACCGACAAGAACCACCTCTCCCCCGCCAAAGCGGCTTTTCACCTTGCGTATCTGGGAGGAAAATGTTTCGACGTCGCCGGTGTTGCCATGGGAGACTTCGATGGAAAGAGGCGCACCATCCTGGTCGCAGAGCGGTCCGATGACAATCTGTCTTTTCCCTTTCTTGCCATCCCGGTTGTAGCCGAACGCACCATAGAAGTTGTGTTCTCCCTCAAGATGGCTGCTCGTCACATCGTACAGGTACAGGGATGGCGGCGCCGTCCGGCAATTCGATTTCATCAGACGGTCCTCTATTTCCATCTGACTGGAGCTCAGCCATTTCAAATTTCAAATCTGAAATCGCACCGAAGGTGCG
>DYMC01000116.1:0-5733 GCA_020721745.1 Lentisphaera sp.
CGAGGGGATCAGACTAGTGTCTGTGGAGTGAGAAAGGGAGACAATCCATGAATTTGATTCTACGTTTTCTTGTTCTTGCGATTTTCGCATTTATCCTGCCTGGTTCCGCGGACGCGCAGGACGCATCATCGGTTCCGAAGCGGATCGTCTCGCTCTCGCCTCCTGCGACGGAACAGATATTCATTCTCGGGGCCGGCGGCAGGATAGTCGGATGCACGAGCTACTGCACCCGTCCGGCGGAGGCCGAGAAGAAGGAGAAGGTCGGGTCTCTTCGGGACATCAATCTGGAGAAGCTCGTTTCGCTGTCTCCCGATCTGGTCCTGGCATCCTCGCTCACAAAGCCTTCAGTGGTCGAGAAACTCCGGGATTTCAAGATCAGGGTGCATGTGCAGGAGTCGCCGAAGGACTTCAACAGGCTTCTGGAGCAGTTCGTCGAGCTCGGGGCGATCATCGGAGAGAGGGAAAAGGCTGCGAAAATCGCAAAGGATGCAGCCGAGAAGCTTGCCAGGATTAAGAAGATTGGCTCTGCTGCCGCAGAAAAGCCAAAGGTGGCGTTTCAAGTCGGCGCCAAGCCGATGTATCTTTCCGGAAAAGACTCCTTCGTAGGGGACTTCATCTCGCATGCCGGCGGTGTCAATGTGCTGGGCGATCGCAAAGGCGGGGTTTATTCGAGGGAGATGATAATCGCCGAGAACCCCGACGTAATACTGCTCTCCGCCATGGGATTCGCGACTGACGAGGAAAAGATGGAATGGACAAGATTCGAGTCCATCTCTGCGGTGAGGAGCGGGAGAATATTCCTGCTGGAGTCCTCCGAAGTGTGCAGTCCGAGCCCGCTCGAGCTTCCCGCCACCCTTGCGAAAATCGCGAAGATGCTCCACCCGGAACATTCGGAGGAGATTGACGAGGCGCTGGATGGGCCCTGAATCCGTTTCTGAGAACTGGCGGGATCGCGCCGTGCCTTGTGCATCCAAGGGAAGTGGCTTGCGCCGGGGACGGCGCAAAGTACTTGAGGCCGATTGCCAACCGAGGTAATTGCAAAGCTCTTTTCGCGGGCATGCAACACGTGATTTCATCCTAAATTAAGCAGTTGGCCGCATTTGCCGCAGATACGAGGCAGCAAGATGAAGCTGTAGTAACTACTGCAAGTCGCAGCCAACGAAGTCGAAGATCCCGAGGCCAATAGGCGCTCGGGATAGATGTGGCAAATGCGGCCAACCCCGACGGGGTTGAAAATCGCAAAAAAATTGTCAACCCAAAAGGTTGACGGATCAAAAAATATAACAACTTAATTATCATAAACTTAAGTAAAAAAGCGATTTTCAACTGCTTTTTCTAGGTTCATACATGTCAAGAGCATGCCCCCGCCTCTGGAGGGGACGCGCCCCGATGCCCTGTCGGGATCGGGATCAAGAGACTTGCGCGTCCGGAGTTTTGCAATTGGCTCCCAAGTTTGAACTTCGCCAATTCCGTGGCATATTTAGCTCCCCTCAACACGAAAATGGAACTATAAACCATATGGACACCAAAAAGACTCCCGAAAAACATCTGATCAACTATCACAGAGCCTCCATCGGACACGAGGAGATAGAGGAGGTCGTCGCATGCCTCAAGTCGGGCTGGCTCACCACAGGCCCCCGCGTAAAACAATTCGAGACCGACTTCGCAAAGTTCATCGGCGCGAAATTCGCAGTCGCCATGAACTCATGCACAGCAGCCCTCCACCTCGCCCTCGAGGCCATCGGACTCAAGGAAAATGAAATAGTGATAGTCCCCACAATGACCTTCGCCGCCACAGCCGAGGTAGTCAGATATTTCAACGCCATCCCGGTCTTCGCGGACTGCCTCGAGGACAACTACTGCATCGCTCCGGATGCCGTCCGCAACCTCTGCGAACAGATCGAAAACGGCGGAAAAGTCAAGGGACTTCCCCGAAAACACGGCAGGATAAGGGCCATCATCCCAGTCCATTTTGGCGGCGCCCCTGCCGACATTCCCGCACTTGCGAAAATCGCACGAAAATTCGGCGCCACCATCGTCGAAGACTGCGCACACGCATGCCCCAGCTTCTACACAAACTCGAAAGGCAAGCTCGTCAAGGCGGGGAGCGAAGCCGATGTCGCATGCTATTCCTTCTACGCGAACAAGACTATCACCACCGGCGAAGGCGGCATGGCCACGACCAACAATCCCGAATACGAGGACAGGATGAGGATAATGTCCCTCCACGGAATAAGCCGCGACGCATGGAAGCGCTTCACCGCAAGCGGATCCTGGCGATATGAAGTGGTCGCCCCCGGCTACAAATACAACATGCCGGACATCATGGGCGCACTGGGCATCCACCAGCTCAAGAAGGCCGACCTCTTCATGCGGCAGCGCGCGAAAATCGCAGGCCTGTACACCAGGCTTCTCAAAAAGCTCGACGGCATCGTCCTGCCGTCCGAAAAACCCGGGACCATCAGCTCCTGGCACATATACCCGGCCAGAATCCTGAAAGGCAGAAACAACGTCGAAAGGGATGAATTCATAGAGAGGATGAAGGAGGCCGGCATAGTCCCCAGCGTCCACTACATCCCGCTGCACCTCCATAAATACTACAGGGACAAGTACGGGTTCGGCGACGGCGACTTCCCAGTCTCGGAGAAACTCTCCTCCGAATGCGTCTCCCTCCCAATATACCCCGGCATGGAGAAGGCCGATGTCGCCAGAGTGGCAAGAACAATGGCCGAAATCCTGGAAGGACCACGCCGATGAGCGCAATCTCCGCACTGAACAGAACTCTCGAGAGGATGGTCGCAGCCCTCTTCCCGGCCAAGAGCTTCTTCGCATTCCTCACCACATCCATGACCGTGGCTCTCTCCCTGGTGCTCGCATTCTATCTCCGCTTCGAACTCCAGTTCCCGGCAAAGGAGGTAATCTCCCTCGAGCGCGCCATCCCAGTCTTCATCTGCATCAAACTGCTGGTCTTCCTATTCTTCCGCATATACAGCGGAATGTGGCGCTACGTAAGCATATACGACATGATGCAGATACTCATGGCGAACGTGCTGGCCAGCGTGATCATCTTCTTCGGCGTGGCAGTATGGCAGACAAGCTACTTCGCCAATTTCTCCCGCTCCGTGGTCGTCCTGGACTTCCTCATCTGCTTCCTGGCAATGTCCGGAAAAAGAATACTCGTGAGGATAATCCGCGAGGCGGCCTCCGTCGAAAGGGGACCCGGCACCATCAAGACCCTGATAGTCGGCTCCGCATCTCCGGCAAACAACCTCATACATTCCTTCTCGGCATTCCGCGGCAGAAGAGAGTTCTGCGGAATCGTCAGCGATGATTTGCAGGAGAGCATCCGCATCAGAGGAGTCAAGGTCCTGGGCAGGCTCGAATCGGTCGCGCAGTTCGCAAGGCAGTTCTCCGCCGACGAAATCCTCCTGCTCCCCCCATACTCCACACCATCCGCCATCAAGGACATCATGGACAAACTCGAAACCGAAAACGTGAAGTGCAAGCTCAGGATGCTGCCAAACTACACGGACATCGCCTCCGGCGCGATTGACGTGTCCACGATAAGAAACGTCGAGATCGAGGATCTGCTCGGACGCAAATCGGTGAAACTCGACAACACGGAGGTTGCGAAATTCGCAAAGGGCAAGAGAATACTGATAACCGGCGCCGGCGGAAGCATCGGCTCCGAACTCTGCAGGCAGATAGCCTCCTACGGACCGGCCAGCCTGATCGCCTTCGACATCTCGGAATTCAACCTCTACGAGATCTCGCGCAAGATGAGATCGTCTTTCCCGGATCTCGAATTCAAAAGCGTCATCGGAGACATCAGGTCCGAACGGCATCTTGACATGGCCATGCAAGGCAAGGGCCTGGACGTAGTCTACCACGCCGCCGCATACAAACACGTGCCAATGATGGAGGAAAACCCGCTCCGCGCCTTCGAGACCAACGTCCTCGGCTCCGCAAACGTCTTCCTCGCAGCGGAAAAGCACGGTATCAAAAGAGCCGTCATAATCTCCACCGACAAGGCCATATGCCCGACAAGCATAATGGGAGCCACAAAGAGGCTCTCCGAACGCATCGCCCTCGAACGCCCGCTCCACAAATGCGAATTCGTCGTCGTCCGCTTCGGGAATGTCCTCGACAGCAGCGGAAGCGTGATCCCGCTCTTCAAGGAGCAGATCAAAAACGGAGGCCCGATAACAGTGACATCCAAAAATGTCACCAGATACTTCATGTCCATCCCCGAAGCCGTGGACCTCGTCCTCCAGGCCGGAGCAATCGGAAAGGACAGGGAAATAATGGTCCTGGACATGGGCACCCCGGTGAAGATACATGACATGGCCAGGAAGCTTGTCGAGCTGTCAGGCTTCGTCCCGGGAAAGGACATCGAGATCAAGATCATAGGAATGCGCCCGGGAGAAAAGGAATACGAGGAGCTCCTCACCGACGAGGAGAAAGTCCACCGCACCCCATACGACCGCATTTTCGTGGCGAAGAAATCGGAAACCCCCGCAGAACCGGTCTCCATCGCGAAAATCGCAGAACTGACCGAAAAATGCGACAGCCCAGCCCTCTTCGAACTGCTCAAGACATACATCCCGGAAAACAAGTTCCACGAAACTATCCGCGCCTGAACGCAGCCACCGCTCCACGGACCACGTTGACAACGCTCCCAGCCACCATAAGCTTGTAAACGGCCTGGGCCAATTGCAAAACTCCGCGACATTCACAGCATTCTAACCAGTGACTATCGAAACCAAAACACTAGCCAGCTATCTTGATGCCCGACGTAACTTCAGCACAAAATAGAGGAGAAGAAAAGCCATGGAAAAACACGACAGGCATCTCGCCTTCATCAAGTCTTCGGCCCGCCAAGCCCCGGCTCGAAGAGAGAAACGCCCGGCCAGCTTCACCTTGATCGAACTGCTGGTCATAGTCGCCATAATCTCCATCCTCGCCGGGCTCCTGCTCCCGGCCCTCAACAAGGCCCGCGACAAGGCAAAGGAAATCTATTGCCTCAACAGCATCAAGCAGTTCGGATACGCCGCGCAGATCTACAGCGACTCATTCAACGGCTTCGCAATCCCATGCGTCTTCGATGCGGCAAGCGACTACAGCTGGATAGACTACATGCACAACGAGAACGGAATGAACAAAAAAATATTCCAATGCCCATCCATGACCGAAGAGCAGTGCTTCAACCCCTACGGCGGATCAGACCTGCCATCTTCCGTGTCCGATGCGTCATACACGATGAACGTAATAGAAAAGGGCAAATGGAACGGCGCGGCCATCAGCTCGAATCCGGACAGCTCGACAGGCTGGGGAGACAACTCCAACAACCCGATCTCGCTGAAGAACATCCCGGAGCCGACCAACAAAATATATATCGTGGATGTGCTGAAAAAAGAGTCGGGTTACGGGGGGTGGGCCAACGCCGCAACCCATTCCAGCGACGCGACACGCATAGTCAGCTATCTGGAGACCGACCACGGCACGCTTCCGGTGGATGCCGGCACCGACCGGCGCGACGTGGGCAAGCATCATGCGGACGGATTCAACGCCCTCATGGGCGACCTGCACGGGGAGAGGATAAAGACCAGTTCGCCGGACCAATGGGTCGTCAGATTCTGAAAGCGCCGTCCCCGGCAAGTACTTTGCGCCGTCCCCGGCGCAAAGATATGTTTGCGCGGAAACCGCGCAAACGACTTCCATTGCCGCCCTCTG
>DYMC01000116.1:5833-7507 GCA_020721745.1 Lentisphaera sp.
CGCAAAGATATGTTTGCGCGGAAACCGCGCAAACGACTTCCATTGCCGCCCTCTGCCCTCTGCCCTCCGCCCTCCGCCCTCTGCCCTCTGCCCTCTGCCCTCCGCCCTCTGCCCTCTGTCATCTGTCCTCCGTCCTCTGTCCCCCGCCTCGCCCATCCCCCCTCCCCCTCCTCCTCCACCAATAATGCGCGAGCGAGAGCGGCGGCAAGATAGTTCCCGCGACTATTATCGGATAGAGAAGCACCGAGAGTGGATTGTAGCCGAAGGCATCCGCGATGCGCCTCCGCGATATCGAACAAAACGCCCGGCTCATCCCGCAGCTCGGGCAAGGCATGCCGGTCATCTTCTTGAACATGCACTGGGGCATCAGCCTGGCCACACCCCTCCTCTGCTCGAGGTCCGAGGGAGCAAACAGAAACGATGCAGCAATTATCGCGAGGCACGGAATCATCACCCCGACATGCTCGGCAACAACGTTGAACGGCTTCCTGGCAAAATTGTTTTTATTGAAGAATATCATGCCCCCCCTCCAGATCGAAGTCGAACGTCAGCGGGAGGTGGTCTGAAAACTGCACATCGCCGACACTGAAGGCCAGCGGCCTTACATGCCTGGAGCAGAGCACAAAATCCAGTTCGCGCCGGGGACGGTAGGACGGAAACGTCGGCATCGAGGCCGAATTCACGTTGATGAGGCCAAGCTCAGAGCACAGGACATCGAGCTCGCCTTTCCCCGAAAACGTGTTGAAGTCGCCGGCTATGACCAGAGGCTCCCTGCCCCTTGCTATCTTTGCAAGATGGGATATCTGCCTCGTCCGGACATTCTTCCTGACAGATAGATGGACGAGGAAGAGAAATACCCCCCCGATCTCCGCCTCTATCACAAGCTGCTTTATCCCGCATGGAAGAAAGTGGAAACTGCTGGACGGGATCCTGTCACGGGCCAGTATCGCGTTCGCCTGCCGCCTCGCTATGGGCAGGCTCGCCGCTATATGCCGCTCGTTGTATTTCACGGCGCTCACATAATGGTGCTTGAGCATCGAGGCTATCTCCTCCACCTGGTTCACGTATCTGGTCCGCGACGAACCTATGTCCACCTCTATGAGCCCCACAATGTCCGGATTCTCCGACGATATGAAGTCCACTATCTTCGCAAGCACCCCGCGCGGCGTGCGAATAAGGCGATGCGCGTTCCTGATGCGGTCGTATGGCGCACCGGTGTGGCCCGTCCCGTACGCAATGTTGTAAATCAGAAGCCTCATTTTTCTCCTTCCACAATCAGGCGGACACCCCCGCAAGGACTCTGCGCCGTCCAGCCAGGTACTTTGCGCCGTCCCCATCAAGTACTTTGCGCCGTCCCGGCGCAAAGATATGTTTGCGCGGAGACCGCGCAAACTGATTTGCCCCGTCCGCAATCGTGATGTATAATGTGCACTCTCGTGCAAACATTATCAAATCCCAACAAAAAAATAAGGGAGAGCCAGATGAGTTTCCAGCTTATTGACGGGAAAAGAATTTCCGAGGAATTGAACAGGGAGACCGCGGCGGAAGTCGCAAAAATAGCGCTCTCCCGCAAGATCAAACCCGGACTCGCGGTCGTCCTCGTCGGAGACAATCCGGCATCCGCAGTCTACGTAAACATGAAGTCCAAGAAATCCCTCGAACTGGGAATTCATT
>DYMC01000331.1 GCA_020721745.1 Lentisphaera sp.
TGAATAGTTGAACATGGGACGCCTCCTGAGTAGAATGGCTACAAGCCAACTACTTGTTCCAACAGGAGGTCATCCCATGCTCACCCGTATTTTACACAATTCCGAGAAATTATGCACCTTCTTCGACCACTTGAATCTTGCTCTCTCCAAACCACAACAGCAACACATTTTGAATCTCGCCGATGCGTTGTTGGTCTGCGAAGACGAGAAGACCTTAGCCGCACTGCAGCGCCAGTTTATCGAGGCACCCGACGCCTCCAACATGGCGGATTTCCTCCGCATCAGTCCGTGGTGTGCCGCAGATGTACGGACGGCGCTCCGTGTCGACCAAGTGGCTTGGATTATCGCCGAAGCCGAACGGACGCAGATGCCCAAGGTCATGTACATCAACTTGGACGACTCGCTGGGCGAGAAAGACAAACACACGCGCCATCTGGAGCCGGTGGACTGGTTTCACGATCACACCGAGAGCACGAAGCATCGCCCACGCTTCAAGAACGGTTTTTGTTATCTGGTGTGCACGCTGCGCATCGGAAAGATGGTGGTGACGGTCGATCTGCGCCTGTATCTCCGCGCCAAGACGGTTCGCCGTCTCAATCGGCATCGTTCCCCCGAACAGCGGATTCCGTTTCGCAGCAAGAATCATCTGGCGCGCGGTATCTTGGAAGCCTTGCGGCCACTCCTGCCCCAGGGCTGGACGATCTATGTGCAGTTCGACAGTTGGTATGCTTCCGAACAGTTGATCAAATATGTCCGTCGCCAAGGTTGGCAGACGACTTGCGGTCTCAAAAGCAATCGCAAGCTCAATGGGAAACGGCTCGACCAACTCGACCATGCTCTTCGGCACAAGCGGTACACCCCAGTTTCAGTGACCGCTGCGGAGGATGGGGACAAAACAACCTACTACGTCCGCGAGACCATCGGACGCTTGTCGCATGTTCCCTACGATGTCCGCGTCTTTTTCTCGAGACGGCACCCGCGGGAGAAATCCCCGGCGTACTTTATGAGTACGGATCTCACTCGCTCGGCCGAACAGGCCTTGCAGGGTTACAGCGGGCGGTGGTCGTGCGAGGTAGACAATTTCTACCTGAAAACCCAGTTGGGCTTGGCCGACTTTCGTGTGCAATCTTACGAGGCGGTGGACAAATATATGGTCGTCGTAC
>DYMC01000332.1 GCA_020721745.1 Lentisphaera sp.
ATAAAAGAGCTGATAGATGCTGGTGAATCTCGGGTGGTCGAGTTCAAAACATCCCGCAACGAGCTTCCCGGAGACCTTTATGAGAGCATCTGCGCATTCCTGAACCGCGACGGCGGGGATATCGTTCTCGGAGTCAAGAACGACGGCTCAGTTCAGGGAATCAATCCCGCCTGCATTGAGCAGATGAAGAAAAACTTCACGAATATGATAAACAACCCGGAAATTCTAAATCCCCCCTGCTACCTTTCCATAAATGACATCTCCCATGATGGGCAGACTCTACTTCATATCTATGTCCCTCCAAGCTCTCAGGTGCATCGCTGCAAGAGCCGGATATACGATCGCAACGAAGACGGCGACTACGACATAACAGACAATCAGGATCTTGTCGCCAAGCTCTATGTGGCCAAACAGAGCCACTACACGGAAAACACCATCTACCCACATGCAAGCATCAGCGACCTTATACCGGACTTGATTGAACGCGCCCGGAAATTAGCTGTCTCTCGTCAGCCAGGACACCCATGGGCATCCATGAACGACCGCGAACTCTTAAACAGCGCCCAGCTCTGGAAACAGGATTACCAGAACGGAACCAATGGCCTGACCCTTGCGGCAATACTCCTATTCGGGAAGGACTCGACTATCCTGTCCGTCCTGCCACATCATCGCACTGATGCAATTCTGCGCCGAAAAAACACTGAACGCTATGATGACAGGGATGACATTCGGACAAACCTTCTCGACAGCCACACACGCCTTCTGTCATTCGGAGAAAAACACTTGGACGATCCTTTCTACCTTGAAGGCAGTCGAAGGATCAGCCTGCGGAATATCATTCTTCGCGAGATAATCGGAAACTTGATCATCCACCGTGAATACAGCCAAGCTTTCCCCGCAAAGCTCGTAATTGAAAAAGACATTCTTTACACCGAAAACGGTAACCGACCGCACGGACACGGTGCCATAGACCCGAAATTGTTTTCTCCATATCCGAAGAATCCAGCCATAGCAAGAGTGTTCAAGGAGATTGGCTTGGCCGATGAACTCGGCTCAGGCGTGCGCAACCTCTTCCGCTACTGCAAGGCATATTGCGGACACAATCCGGAAATGATCGAAAACGATATCTTCAGACTAAGCTTGAGAATCGAAAAAAGTTCG
>DYMC01000117.1 GCA_020721745.1 Lentisphaera sp.
CAGAGGGCAGTTTGCGCGGCATGCGGCGGCGTAGCCGTAGGCGGAGACGGTGCCCCACGCAAACATCTTTGCGCCGGGACGGCGCAAAGTACTTGAGCCAATTGCAAAATGCCGGACGCGGCAAGCGCGTCCCTCCATTTTTACGCCGATTTTTCGCTAAAATCGGCGTGGAGGGGCATGCTCTTGACACGTATGAAATCACGTGTTGCATGCCCGCGAAAAGAGTTTTGCAATTACCTCACTTGAATGACGGCGCAAAGTACTTGGGGCGGGACGGCGCAGATATTCACTGAAATGACGTGAATATCCACCAAACCATGTCTTCCAGTGAATCTTGATAGCACGGATTCTGTAAACGAACGTAGTTTACTGAATACGTCCCCTCGCTTTTCTTGCGGCAAATGGAATGTATATTGCCTGACCTAACAGAAGGGACGCGACATGAAACTTTCGATTGCGACTGAAGATGCGAAGGAATTCAACAAGATGGTGGGGAACTGAGAGATGGACAAGTATCCTGAGAGTTTCGAGAGGCTGATCGAGGTTTTGAAGAGTTTCCCCGGGGTCGGGAGACGCAGCGCGGAGAGGATGGCCTTCGCCATGCTCAAATGGACACCGGAGAAGACGGCCGAGGCAGGGAGAACCATATCAGAACTGCACAGCAACGTCGCATCCTGCGCCGACTGCGGCAACCTCTGCGAGAAGGGCAATCTCTGCGCGATATGCTCGGACACACACAGGGACCGCTCCGTGCTCTGCGTCGTCGAGGACATCCCGCAGATACACAGCATCGAGAAATGCAGGACCTACAGAGGACTATACCATGTCCTCCACGGCAAGATAATCCCGCTGGACGGCAAGGACATCGGGGGCGAGACGCTGGACAAGCTCAGGCGCAGGATCGGGTCCGGCGAGGTGAAGGAGCTTGTCATGGCGCTCAGCATGGACGTGGAGGGGCAGGCGACGGCAATATACCTATCCGACCTATTCAAGGACAGCGGTGTGCGGATAACGCGCATAGCCCGCGGGCTCCCGGCCGGCTCCGACATCAGCTTCGCAGACCCTGCCACGATAAGCGCCGCAATGAGCGGAAGGACCCAGATGTAGCGAGTGCTTTGCGCCGTCCCGGCGCAAAGATGTTTGCGCGGGTGCCGTGCAAACTGCTCGCCATTTGCATCCTCAATACTTCTGTCCCTCTCAACAGCCGTCGGTTGCGTTTTTTGGTAGGGCTCTTTCGCCGAGAGAGCCGGTTGCGGACGGATCGGCGATCCGTCCCTACCTTTCCATTTCCGGACGGCGGGGCCGCCGTCCCTCCCAGGCGAAACGCGGTGGTCAGGTGAACAGGTGTTTTGGCTATTGCTTTCTGTGGAGCTGGAATTCGACGGCATCCACGAGGGCTTCCCATGAAGCCTCGATGATGTTCTCGCTTACGCCCACGGTTCCCCAGGTTTCTTTTCCGTCCGATGATTCTATGAGGACTCTTGTCTTTGCCGCTGTTCCGTCTTTTCCGTCTATGATTCTGACCTTGAAGTCGCTGAGCTGGACTTTTGCTATTTCTGGATAGAATCTTGTCAATGCCTTTCTGAGGGCGTGGTCGAGTGCGTTGACCGGTCCGTCGCCTTCGGCGGCGGTGAGTTCCTTTTCGCCCTTGACATCGAGTTTGACTGTGGCTTCCGAGATGCATTTTTCGTTTTTTGATCTTTTCTCGACTATGACCCTGAACCCGTCGAGGCTGAAGAATGACTTGTGCTTTTTGAGGATCTTCTTGGCCAGGAGGTGGAAGGAGGCGTCTGCGGCCTCGAATTCGTATCCCTCGTTTTCCATCTTCTTGAGGGTGTTGAGTATATCCGAGACCTCCGGGCTTTTCTCGTCTAGGTTGAGGTTGTGCTCTGCGATTTTCATCATGATGTTGCTGCGTCCGGAGAGGTCGGAGACCAGGACGCGCCTTCTGTTGCCGACCAGTTCCGGGACGATGTGCTCGAAGGTATGCGGGTTCTTGCTGACGGCGTTGACATGCATTCCGCCCTTGTGCGCGAAGGCGCTGTCCCCCACGTAGGGGAGGCGCTTGTCGGGGGCGAGGTTCGCCATTTCGAAGACGAAGAGGGAGAGTTCCTTGATGTGTCTGAGGTGTTCCGGGCCTATGCATTTCATCCCTAGCTTGAGTTCGATGCATGGGATTATGCTGCAGATGTTGGCGTTGCCGCATCTCTCCCCGAATCCGTTTACGGTGCCCTGGACATGCATGGCGCCGGCCTCGACCGCCGCTATGGAGTTGGCCACCGCCATTCCGGAGTCGTTGTGGCAGTGTATGCCCAGGATGACATTCTCCGGGAGCGCCTTCCGGACTGTGGAGCAGACTTCCTTTATCCTGGAGCTTATCATGCCGCCGTTGGTGTCGCAGAGGACCACGGTGGAGGCTCCGTTCTCGCAGGCTTTGAGGAGGGCGGCCGTGGCATACTTTGGATTGTCGTCGTATCCGTCGAAGAAGTGTTCGGCATCGAAGACGACCTCCTTGCCGTTGTCCCTGAGGAATGCGCAGGAGTCAGCGATTATCTCGAGGTTCTTGTCGGGGCTGATGCGCAGGACATCGTTCACGTGGAGCAGCCAGCTTTTGCCGAAGATGGTGGTTGTTGGCGCGCCGGACTCGAGGAGTTTCCTGATGTTGTCGTCGTCCTGGACGGGAACCTTGGCCCTTCTCGTGCTTCCGAACGCGGCTATCCTGGTGTTCTTGAACTTCCTTTTCCGGGCCAGTTCGAAGAATTCCATGTCCTTTGGGTTGGAGCCTGGCCATCCTCCCTCGACGTATGACACGCCGATGGTGTCGAGTTTTTCGGCTATCTTGATCTTGTCCATTACGGAGAAAGTTATTCCTTCGGCCTGTGTCCCGTCCCGGAGCGTGGTGTCGTATATAGCTACGTTCTTTTTCATTGGTTTGATTCCGTTTGTCGTTATTTCTCGCCTGAAGCTGCGAAGAGCTTGTCCATGGCGTCGTAATGTTTTTTGACTGCGGCCAGAGTCCCTTCCGAGACTTGGCTTTCGTATTTCTTCAACTGCTGCTTGATCATCCCGATCTGGGGTTTCATCATGGCTTTCATCTCTGGGGTGAGGCTGGAAAGTCTCTGGTTGAACTGAGCCTCCGACTCCCTGAGCTTCAGAAGCGCATATCCTGCGACTGAGCCTCCGCAGACGCGGAGGAGGTCGGCCTGATCCTTGAATCCGTTGCTTCTGGCGATTTCGTCGAGACCCTTGATGGGTTGCTTCTTTATCGCCATGAGAAGTGCGCTCTCGTCCCCGGTGCCTTTTCCCAGCAATTCCTTCACCTTGGGGAAGGCGATCAGGAATCTGGCGACCTCGTCCTCGCTGACGTTGTAGGTTTGAAGAGGGGTTTGCTTCTGCTCTCCGTTCGACGCGATGCACGCGATGGCCACGAGAGCCACGACCGACACGATTTGAATCATTCTACCCATGTTGGATCCTCCTTATCAGATCATCTTGTTTTTTCTTGCGTAATTGAATATTCCGCCTGCTTCGATCACGTCCCTGACGGCACCGGGGTCCTTCAGCTTGAAGCACTTGCCGTCCGCCGTGTTCCGGATGAAGCCGTTCTCGAGGGAAATCTCGGCCAGGTCTCCTGTCCTGAAGAAAGCGTCGAGCGGCTTCTCGGATTCCAGGGGGCATACCTCCCCGGTGGAGATGCAGTTGCGGAAGAATATTCTGGCGAAGGAGTTTGCGACCACGAATTTCACTCCGGACGCGCCGAGACAGATCGGGGCGTGCTCCCTGCTGGAGCCGCATCCGAAATTTTTTCCGCCGACGATTATTCCATATTCGGTCTTGTCCATGCCTTCCTTGACGAATCGCGGATACTGCTCCGGGAGGCCGCATAGGGCGTAGGAGCCGAGCCTGGCGTATTCATCGGGGATGGTTGGCACCAGGTTGAGATACTGTGCTGGGATTATCTGGTCGGTGTCTATATTGTCACCGACCACGAAAACTTTTGCCTTCAGGATGCCGGACATTTCACCACCTCGGGATGCTGTGTATCTTGTTGATAATAAGAGACAAATAAAGTTATGGACTCCGACGGATCTACCCGGATGCGGAGTTTTGAAATCATCTCCGCCTATCTGCGGCCGGGAGCGGCTTTCAAGGTTTGCACTCTTTTTCTTGCGATCTCCCTCTTGGCGGCCAGTTCAGGATTGACTAGCGTAATCTGCTGGTATTTCTCGTATAAGCCCACGGCCGAGGCCGGATTTCTCGCATAGATGTCGTAGAAGACGGCGAGGTTCCATACGACCTTGTGGTTTTCCTTCGCCCTGATATATGCGGCTATGAATGCCAGGCTTGCGTTCTTCAGGTCCTTATTCTGCAGATATATCATTCCCAGTTCATTGAATGGCTCCGGTCTTTTCTTGAATTCCGGCATCCCGGCCAGTTCGTGGAACTTATTATAGGCGTTCTTGTTCTGGCGCAGCTTCTGGTAGGTGCAGGCGAGATAGAAGACCGCGGCACCGTTGCCGGGGTCTATCCTGCATGCGGATACCAGAGGGGCGAGGCAGTCGTCGAACTTGCCGTTTTCGAAGTATATCCTTCCGAGCGTATACTGGGCTGTGAAGTCGTTCGGGGCGATCTTGACCGCCTTCTTGAGCTCGTCCACGGCCTGCGAGATCTGGCCGCCCTGCTCGTAGGCTGCGGCGAGCAGTATTTTTGCCCTGTGGTCTTCCGGATCCTGTCTGGCGGCCTTTTCCGCCAGGGATTTCGCCTTCTTCCAGTCGGCGTTTTTCCCGGAGAGTGCATCGAATGCCTCGGAGAGGGTTTTTCTTGCATCCCCCTCCCCTCCTGCGAAGTCGCAGGAGGATGCGAAAATCGCAAGAGCGCAAATTGCCGTCGCCAGCACGATTCCTTTTCTCTTTTCTGTCGTTCCAGGTTTCATTTTAGTTTTTCCTCGCGTGTCCACGGCATATCCTCCTGCCAGGAGCCGTCCTGCATTCTCTTTTCAATCAGGTCGAGCACCCTCCTCGCGTAGGACGGGCTGTATGTCAGGGGAGAGAGCCAGTCGTTCCAGTCCCGGACGAAGACATAGACCTCGGCCATTCCCTTTTCGTTGACCACTTCGACCTCGCACATTATCTTGTAGTCGTGGTAGCTCCAGTCGTAGTGTGTGAATATCACCTTCTTTCCCGGCTTTTCCTTCGCCAGGCTTTTTTTGGTGTAGAATTCGGTCCATTCGTTCACGGAGAATTTCTCCGCGGCGGCCAGGCTCACGTCCTCGAACTTGTATGGCATGAGCCGCGACGAGGAACACGAACACAGGGAGAGGGCGCAGACAAGTGCCGACATCTTAAAAACATTCATATTTTGGTCTCCTCGCGTTTGCCTTGCATTAGCAAATCGGGAATATACGTGTTTTGCGGACAAAATCAAAGTGGTTCTGGAGATATTGCAAAGAGAGATCATCGGGCTAGATTAGGCGCGGGAGGACAGGCAGTGGCATGAGCATCAAGTTCAAGAAAATCAGGTATCCGTTCGAATACGCCGCCGTGCTGGTGGTCCGCGCTGTTGTCCGGGCTATGCCACTCGGCTTCATCGCTTTTGTTGGGAGGATGGCGGGGGCGCTCATATTCATGCTGCCCCCCTTCAGGAGGCTGACATGCGCCAACCTCCGCATTGCCTTCCCGGAGAAGTCCGAATGCGAAATTCGCGGGATAGCCAGGGAAAGCCTGCAGAATGTGAGCCGGACTGTTCTGGAGCTCTTCTGGTTTTCCGGGAGGCAGGAATATCTCCACCGGATCACAAGCAATAATCAACTCGGTGTGGACATAACAAGGAAATATATGGGGGATGGGGGGCTGATATGGATTTCACCGCACATCGGGAACTGGGAGCTGGCGGCTTTCAATGTGAGCCATGGGACGAAGATCCCCTTCGCCGTCGTGGTCCGCGCACAGCAAAATCCCTTCATCAACAAGCTCATAGTGGAGTCGAGGAGCAGCGGGGGGAACAGGATCATCTTTGAGAAGGGTGCCGTCAAGGGAATGATCAAGGCGATCAGGGACGGATGCTTCCTGGCGACGCTGATAGACCAGAACACGAAGGCGCGGGACGGCGGGATTTTCGTGGACTTCTTCGGCCTGCCAGTCCCCACCAGCCGCTCGATAGCCTTCTTCGCCAGGAGGATGAATGTCAATCTCGCCGTGGGCGGATGCCTCCGGGACGGAAGCGGATACAGGATGTTCTGCGTGGAGCTGCCGAGAAGGATCGCCGAGTACGGTTCCGACGAGGAGCTTGTCCAGGACATAATGAAGATCACCGAGGATGTAGTGCGGAGTCATCCCGAGCAATACCTCTGGCTATACAAGAGATGGCAGTACATACCGGCCGAGGCTCCGGAGGAAGTCGCCGTGAAATTCCCGTATTATGCCGCAAGGGCCGCTCCCCGTTTCTACGACAACGCCGCGAAGAAGAAGGTTTGACAGTAAATCCAGGCAACGACAAATCCACACATAAAAATTCTTGAAACAAGGCGCAACACTGAAGTGTTGAACTCCAACGGGGGCGAAAATCCTGCCCATGGAAACTCGGGTTCTGAGATTCTCCCCCGGTGTTTACAGTGTCGCCAGAGAGATTCGCTCCGGAATGTCAATCTGGCCGGCCTGCGATTTTCGCAAGCTGCCTGTCGTGTGTCCTGGAGAGGAGGATCTGGGCGCATATCGAGCCGAGCATGCATAGGAACATATCCCACTGCGTGTCCCAGATGTCGCCCTGCGTTGCGAGAAATGCATTTCCAGCCTCGCCTGTCGCTACCGACACCCACCATTCGATCATTTCGAAGAATGAGCTGAACGCGATGTTGATGCTGAGGACGAATAGAAACAGCCAGGCTCCATTTTTCACCGGGGATTTCCTGGCCAATATCTCTCTTGCGAGAATCGCGGGGACAAATCCCTGGAGGAAGTGTCCAAGACGGTCGTAGTGGTTCCTCGACAGATCGAACTGCTCCTTGAGCCAAAGCCCGGCCGGTACTTTTTCATAGGTGTAGTGCCCGCCGATTATCAGGAAGATCGCATGGAGGAAGAGGAGCCTGCAGAGGAGCTGCGTAAGAGGAAAACTTCTCCGGGTGGCGAAAAGGATGACAAGCCCGGCCGCCACCCACGAGACCTCCAGCATCCATGTGAAACGGTCACTGGGATTCAGGCCGGAGAGCAGCAAGGCGACAAGCGTGGTGGAGAACAGAATTACGTTCTCGCCATTTTCCATGACATGTGGCTTCTCATCGGAATGATCCATAAAAACACCGTGCCTTTGCCGCAAGCCGCGCCATCCACGTAGGAGTTCAGTAAACCCCGTCATTTTACTGAACTCCTACATATACAAAATGC
>DYMC01000118.1 GCA_020721745.1 Lentisphaera sp.
CCATCCGGCCAGCTTTTTCACCGGCCTCAGGACGATGCTGTTCGTCCTGATGATGGAATGGCGGCCAGGAATGGCCGCCCTACTTTTTGCGCACAGGTCAAAAGTATCTCGTGTGTGCCCTTCTGTCAGTGCTGGCTCCCCGGCCTGAGCTCGCAGTTCGTCCCGCCCATCGGCAGCAGCCCAAGATAGGAGCGCAGCACGTCCTGGTTGGATATCTCCGGCTCGTCGCTGCCGAGACTGATACGGTTCAGCCTCCTGCCTATCTTGAGGCTCTTCATTATAGATATTGGTAGTTTTGGGGGCAGGTCCGAACGGGACTTGGCACAGAGCGCAGGTGGGCCTGGTCGTTCACCTACACCGGCAAGCCACGCATTCTTCTCGGGGCGTTCTGGTTTTTATCGAGCCATTTGAAGTATCCTTCGGAGGGGCCTTTGCGAATTTCGCGGATGAAAAGGTCGAAGTCCGGACGGGTCTTTATTTTTATCACTGAATTCTTGAGGGACGACGGATATCCTCTTCCCCTCATGTAGTCGAAGATGAACTTGCGGGAAATCCGCAGGCCGACATCGTCGCCATGGTAGCCGCAGGTCTCGATGATGTGCCTCTCCATTTCGCCGGCAAGCTCGCCGGCGTCGGGCGGCAGCCAGTCTCCCCCACTTGCTATTTCGTCGAACAGCCAGGGATTGCCCATGGCGCCGCTGGCGAGCATGACGGGGCCCCCGCCGAGCGCGTTGACGGCCTCGCGGTATTTCTCCAGCGAATTGATTCCTCCGTTGGCGACGATCTGGATTTTAAGACTTTTCCTTATTTCTCCTATGATGCCGAGATTCACCGGACCGCTGTAGAACTGTTTCGCAATTCTCCCGTGGACGCATATCGCCGAGGCCCCGGCCTCCTCGAGTTTTTTCGCCAGCCTCAGCGTCGGCTCCGGATCGCTTTCGTGGAGTATCCGGATCTTCGCCGACAGCAAGCCCTTGTAGTTCCTTTTCAAGGCCTCGAATGCGCGAAGGGCCTTGTCCAAATCCCTCGCGAGAGCGGAGCCTTCGCCCTTTTTCACCACCTTGGGCGCCGGGCAGCCCAGATTGAAGTCGAGCATGTCGAACGGATATCCGGAGATGATTTCCGCCGCCTTTGCGAGTATCTCCGGTTCGGAGCCGACTATCTGCGCTCCAAGCCATTTCTCCTCCGGGCCGCGGTCGAGGAAGCGCATCGTCCTGCGGTTGCCGAAGACGAGTGAGCCGGCATCAATCATCTCCGTGAAAGCAAATGCGCACCCGTGCCTGCACATGCTCCGCCGGTAGGGCAGATCGGTGTAGCCCGACAAGGGCGCAAGGATCAAAGCGTCATTTGGATATATTCTTGTTTCCATGGGTGGAAGAAGATTTCCCGGAGTCCGGAAATGGCGCTTTTACCTGCTCCTTTCCAAAACGTATTCCATCCAATTGAGGAGGAGTCTGCGAAATTCGCAATCCGGGAATCCGGCCAGCGCGGCAATTGCATTATTCTTCATCTTCTCCGCCTTCTGGCGGCATTTTCTCTCCGCGCCACAGGCCGATGCAATATCCCTCACCCCTGCGACATCGGCTTTGGAAAATCCTTTCCTGCCTGCAAGAGACAGGACGAACGCAGCCTCTTTGCGGCCCGCAAGCCTGACCGTCTCGAGAAGGATGCTGGTAGGTTTTCTCTCGGAAAGGTCGGACAGGACAGGCTTGCCGGTCCTGTCCTCGAAGACCCCGAGGAGATCGTCCTTGAGTTGGAAGGCCATTCCTGCGAATTTCGCAAAATCGAGGATTTTGGAGAGGCGGCATTTATCCGATTTTTTGCCGTCCATTGCGATTTTTGCGCCGGAAAATGTACAGAACTGCAGAAGTCTGGCCGTTTTAAGTTCGGCAATTTGTAAAAGATGCCGGAACTTTATTTGCGACCATTTTTTCGATGATATTTCGACATCGAGGGACTCGCCGCAGACAAGGTCGCGTCCGCCAAGGGAGGAGAGTTCCACGATAAGCTGGAGGATTGTCTTCTCGCTCGCCTGCGTTTTTGACAGCATATTGACCGCCCAGGCGTGCTGTATGTTGCCTGCGAGAATCGCATGGTTTCTGCCGAAAGTCTCGGCATCGTTTTCTCGAAGATTGTATTTGGCCTTTGCGAAATTCGCAAGCTGTCTGTGGGTTGAGGGCAACCCCTTGCGGAAGTCGTCGTTGTCAATGATGTCGTCATGAACCAGTGTCCAGTTGTGGAAGATTTCGACGGCGGCGGCTGCGAATTTCGCATTTTCCGGATTTCCCCCGAAAAGGCCGCAAGTCCATAGCAGGAGAGCCGGCCGCAGGCGCTTGCCGTCCCTGAGTGGATAGTCCATGACGGCTTTTTTCAGGAATTCCGGCCTTATGGACTTTGGGAAATCGTCCCTGCGGATGATGTCCGTTGTCTCCCTTGCGATTTTCGCAAGGGCTTCTTTGAATTCAGTTCTCTGATTTTCCCTTGACTTCATAGGATGTCTTCCCGCCGTTCTATGATATATCTTGTCGGCATTGTGGAATTCCTTCATGGATTGGGGTTTCGCGTGGAAATTCTCGTCATCCGAACTGGAAGAGGACCGATCTGATTTTCGTCCCGTCCGCGTTTTTCTCTACCTGCCACACGAGGGATTTGCCGACGGTCATCTCGCCCGGATTTGCGAAGGAGAGAAGCTTTTTCCTCATGTCCTCCGGAAGTTTCTTCCCAGGCTGCAGGTCTTCGTGGAGATAAGACCCGTTCTCGGAGAAGCTGACGTTCTCGTCCTCGTCCATGACGATTATGCCTATGTTGGTGTGCTCGAATATCTCATGGAGATTGCCCAAAAGCTTCTTCGCCACCTTCGTCTGCTCCTCCAGTTCCCTGGTTCTGGCCTCGACTATGGAATTGACCTCGCTGTTGAAGATGTTCTCTATGTAGTGCAGGAGTCTCTCCTTGTTTTTGACCTCGGGGAAATCGTGCTCGATGACGTTCTTCAGTTTGTCGTCCACGGACTGTGGAGTCCGGCTTCTCCGCCTACTGGCCTTTCCTGCTCCTGCGCCCCCCCCTGCGGAGACCTTCTTCAGATGCTCCACCAGCTGGTCCTCGTTCAGTCCCTTCTCCTTCATTATCATGTTTATCGCGTCCAGTATCCTGCTTCTGGAGGCCGAGTCCGTTGATATCTCCTTCATCATCTTTTCCGCTGCGGCGAGGGACTTCTGGTTGTCGAGGAACTGGCCTATGATCTTCTCGGCCTTGGTCTTCTCGGTGTATGTCGAGACGATGTCGGTTATCCTCTTGAGGAATCTTATGGAGTCCTTGGATGCGAGCCCCTTGGATTTCTTCCTGAGCTGCCTTTCGAGCTCCATCATGGACTCGGCGATGTTCGTCTTCTCGTCAGGGGTCTCTCCGCCTGATGCGGATATGTGCTCGGCGACCAGTTCGATATTCCTGAGCATGGACTCTATCATGGAGGAGCTGTCGAATCCGGCGCCGACTCCAACGTGCTCTACGAAATTCACGATCTGCCTGGCGAGCTGCTCCGGGTTGTTCTTCATTTCCGCAACGAATTCCCGCTGGTCCTTGCTCAAGGCCAGCATCTTCTCTACGAAATATTTGATCACATCCTCGTCGCCAAGCTTGCTCTCCACGGCCCCAGCGTAGCTCTCGGACTTTTTGACTATTTTCTCGTCCTCATTGATCATCCTGTATACGCTGGTGTTGAACTCGATGTTCCTTATTCCGTTCTTCTCAAGTGCCTGCTGTATTCCGCCAGCCTCGACAATGGCCTTGGGATCCTGGCAGAAGACGGTGAAGAACATCTTGAACTCGTCCTTCGTGCATGACTTCCTGAATCTGATGCTGTGTATAAGCAGCGACTCGAAGTGCTTGGCGAATTTCGCGACTGCCGGGTTGCGTTCCTCGACTGGCATTCCCGAGAAGAGGAGCTTGCCCTCCGCCAGGGATATGCTCAGGTCGCCGAAGTTCCGGAAGGGCGGCTGGAGTTCGGTCCAGGCATTCTCCATCTGCCTCTGGGAAATCGGATGATCCGCTGGATATATGGATAGCTGCGAATACGTAAGGCATAGGTTCTTGACGAACAGCGCGATGTCGTCCACGGACATCGGCCGCCCCGCCGGGGCCGCAGGTGGAAGCTGTCTATTGGTGTCGCCGGGCATCTCAGAGCTCCGGCCTGTCCGGGGTCTTGCGCCTTCTATGGGGGGGTGCCGTGATGAAGAACTTGCCATCCCGCGAGACGTTCACCCCCTGGGAGTGGAGGACGAATCTGGAGGCAGATGCCGATATGGTCTGCGCCAGATGCATCCGGCTCTCGTCGGTGCAGTCCTTGTCGTCTGGATTCTTCACGACCTTTACGGAGAGGTTTTCGTCTATGAATATGAGCCCCCATCCGTCGGCAAGCTCGTCCGGGTGTATGACATTGCCCGGAACCGCTATGTAGAGGTTGTCCGCGACATGCGAGCGTCTTACCTGTTCGAATTTGCTTCCCTTGTATATGGAATGCTCGATCCTCTCTATGTCCCTCAGGCATTTTTGATAATTCTTATTCTTGGAGTCCTTGAACCGCCAGCTGTTGAACTCGTTGAAGAGCACGTCGTTGTCCTTGAGCTCCGGTTCGTCCTTTTTAATAGTCTCCTCCATCTCGCGCCTGCGCTCCTTGAGCGCCACGAGGTCCTTGAGGAGCTCCTGCTGCCTGGAGAAGTCGGGCCAGCACTCCTCCCTGCCGGGGCGGATCTCCACCGCGACGGTCTTGTATGGCGAATATATCTTCTTCTTGAGCGGGTAGGACCAGAAGGCCGCGACATCGGCCTGGAACTTGGAGAATCTGGTCGGCACGTTGATTCCGATTCCCGTCGGGTTCTGCTTCGCGAGCCAGACGAGGACGGCCTGCCTGAGGTTGATGGGCTTCAGGCTGCCGGGCTTTTTTCTGGGAGCTGTCTTTGAGAAGGCCTTTTTGGGTTCTCTGGCCTCCACGGTCTCGTTGTTCTCCTTTTTTTTCCAAGGGATCAGCTTGTTTATCTCGATCTTCATTGGGGTCCCCAAGTCGGTTTGCCGCATATATATGTTATAGTAATCTACATTTGGAAGGGCCTTTATTCAACCCGGAGAAAGCGCAAAACCCGTCGTGGGAGTTGGGAACATTGCGGAGTTTTCTGATTTCCACCCTGGCGGCAAGGGCTTTCTGGCCATTTCCTCCGGGGAAAGACTAAAATTCAAGGAGCTGGTCCTGGGCATCAAAACACGATAAAACGCGGGCGGATAGCGCGTTGGATGCCAAATCGCAAAGCATTGAATTCAAAGTGCTTATGTATTGGATTATGCTTATGGGCTCTGGATCCGCCCAGTTTTTCCTATGAAGCCGGATCGTCCTCCCTCCAAGAATTTTCGAAAAAAAAACGTTTCTCCCTTTGAATTTTCATAGAGGAAGATTTAAATTGCGGGAGTTTTCAACAAAGAACCCCAAAACAAAAAAGGGAGGAGCGCAGATGGCAAAGAGAAAACCGAACGCCAAGTTCATGGCACCGATGACCCCGAGCGCAGAGCTGGCCGAAGTGATCGGGGCGAAGGCGGTGCCGAGAACGGAAGTGACGAAGAAGATCTGGGCGTACATCAAGAAGAACGGTCTCCAGGACAAAAAGAATAGGCGTTGCATCAATGCCGACGCGAAGCTGAAACCGATTTTCAAGAAGGACCAGGTCACGATGTTTGAAATGACCAAGCTGATCAACAAGCACCTTTCCTGATTTCAGGAAGAATTCCCAAAGAAAAACGGGGACTTGCTCCCCGTTTTTTTTTACCCTGAAGAAAAACTCCGTGTACAGCCAATTGCAAAACTCCAGACGCGCAAGTCTCGTGATCCCGATCCCGATAGGGCATCGGGGCGCGTCCCTCCATTTTTACGCCGATTTTTCGCGAAAATCGGCGTGGAGGGGCATGCTTGTCGTAAGATCCCGAGCCCAAAGAGCCTCGGGGCCATGCCCGCAAAAAGAGTTTTGCAATCAGCTCCCGTACCAAAATAAAATTCAAAACCAATGTTTTATCGTGTCAAAAGCAAAGCGTTCCATCTGTTTTAAACTGTTTTTGCACTTTGTACACGTAAGAGTTCAGTAAAGATGTGAGCCCGCCATTGGGGCGGGCAAGCTTCGCAACGCCTCAAGAATGACGGGGTTTACTGAACTCTTACCATCAAAGTCATCCGGGGTCACGCGCTCTTCCTGTAGAGGCCAAAGAGGATTGCGCCGGCCTCCTTGTAGGTCTGTATGCGGCGTCTGGGATCCCGGATTATCATCTTCTCCACGGCTGAGACCATGTCGTGGTTGGAGTCGGTGGCGAACTTGCCGGCGAGGCTCGTCATCTGCGGTATGCACACGTGCTTTTCCACTATCACCTTGATATCCTCGGAGCTGTAGAAGGTCCTTCCCGTCATCATGTGGTAGAGCAGCATCCCGAGGCTGTAAATCTCGCTGTGCTGGCCCTCCGCCTCTCCGACTATCCTCTCCGGGGGCATGTAGTATGGCGAGCCGAGAATGGTCTTCGAGTTTATCTCCTTGCTCTCGGAGGCCTTGCATACCAGCCCGAAGTCTATCATCTTCACGTTCCCGTCGCCGTCTATTATCACGTTCTGCGGCTTCAGATCCCTGAACAGATAGCCCTTGTCGAACATGTGCTGCTCCGCGGAGAGTATCTGCAGCGACCAGAGCAGGATGTCCTTGTCGGGGCGCCGCAGGGGAGACTCGATGATCCTGTCGAGCCTTATCCCCTCGATGAACTCGTAGGAGGCGAAATACTCGCCGTCGGCGCAGCCGTATTCATAGACCTTGCTTATGTGCGGGTGGAAGCCGAACGCTGCGCCGGTTTCGGCCTCCTTGAGGAGTGTCTCGATGAGCTCCGCGTTGTTCCTCCGCTCCCGCGGAAGGATCTTGACCGCGAACTCCGCACTGGGATTGCGCACCAGAAACGCACGGTAGACGCTTCCCATGCCGCCACCGCCGAGAGGCTCGTAGAGCCAGTAGTCCTTCACCTTCATCGGGACGAAGAGCATGGCCCCGCAGTCCTTGCCGGGGCAGGTGCATAGCGTCAGGGGAGCCACCGAGTCGAGGCGTATCAACGCCCCGCATCCGCGGCATTTAAGGAACCCCCTCTCGAGATGATCGAGGGACGGCTTCGGGAGCACCTTCTGCGTCTCCTCGTCATGCACGCTCTGGGGAGAATCTACCGGTGCATCCCCGAATTTCAACCCGAATGCCTTGAATGCCATTGTTCAGCTCCTTGTCTCGATACTATCATCCTAGAAAAAGCAGTTGAAAATCGCGTTTTTACTTAAGTTTATGATAATTAAG
>DYMC01000119.1 GCA_020721745.1 Lentisphaera sp.
CACTATAGTTTATCCTGTATTCTATTTTCACAAGAGTTCCTCTCTTTAAATTTTTCAAACAAAGTTAAAATGAACTCTTGTGACCTTTTTTCCAGTCAGGTCTCCAATTTGTTACGCGACTAAGTTATTTACAGTTCTGGACACTAGATCGCCTGGCAGACGGTGACTGCCGCCACTCCGACAATGTCGTCGTCCGAGCAACCACGGGACAGATCGTTGACTGGCTTCGCAAGTCCCTGCAGGATAGGGCCGTATGCCGCCGCTCCGGCGAGGCGTTCGGTCAGCTTGTAGGCGATATTGCCCGCTCCGAGATCGGGGAAAACGAGGACATTGGCTGCACCCTTTATCGGGCTATCCGCGCATTTCTTCGCGGCGACACCGGGCACGAGCGCGGCATCGGCCTGCAGCTCGCCATCAATTACCGCATCCAAGCCCATCGCCTTTGCCTTCTCCTTCGCGATTTGAGTCGCCTTCACGACCTTGTCCACGTCCTCGTGCTGTGCGCTGCCCCTGGTGGAGAAGGACAGGAATGCGATTTTGGGCTGGACGCCGAGGATGGCCTTGCATGACAATGCCGATGCGAGGGCGATGTCCGCGAGCTGCTCCGAGTCCGGAGCCGGATTCACGCCGCAGTCGGCGTAGATCAAGGTTCCGTCTCCGGAAGGGGTGGGCTTCGCCAGGTCCATTATGAAGCAGCTGCTGCCGGTCTTTATCCCCTCCTTCGTGCCGATCACGGTGAATGCGGCGCGGAGCATGTCCGGCGTGGAGGCTATGCTTCCGGCGACCATTCCGTCGCAGAGCCCCTGGCGGACCATCATCGCCCCGAAGAAGAGCCTGCTCTTCATGTATTCGGCGGCGAGTTCCATGGTCATGTTCTTCTTCCTGCGAATTTCGCAAAGGACACCGCAGTAGTCCTTCATAAGGGGCGAAGCCAGGTGGTCAACGGCCTTGAAGGAATGGGACTTCATCCCTGCGGCCTCCAGCGACTTCTTTATCTCTTCCGCAGTTCCAAGCACGAAGACTTCGGATGCGATTTTCTTCTGGAGAATCTTCTCCGCCGCCTTCACGACCCTGGGGTCATGCCCCTCCGGAAGAACGATTTTCTTTTTGGCTGCGACACAGTTCCCGATCAGTTTCTCGATGATAGCCATCTGTCCTGCTCCTTAGTTTTATATTTATGATTCCATGATTTCGCTGCCGGGTCTTGAAGACAAGCCGTTGCGGGCCTACTCGACATTCTCCTCGGCCTTTTTCCTCTTGAGATAGTCCAGGGCGCGCGATATCTCCTTTTGGAGCTCCTTCGCGAACTGCCCCTTCCGGGCGTATTCCTCCCAAAGCGAGATTGCGCTGTTCCACTTCTTCCCGGTCTCGAACTCGTATGATTTTCTCTTGAGGCCGTCAAGATCGGCCTGAACTTTCGCCACCCTCTCGTTCTTCTTCAGTTCGACGGCCCGTTGATTTATCTTGTCTATCTCATTCTTTGCAAGCTGCTGATATTTGGCTACACCAGCCTTCCTGACCAGCTCGAAGTTGGCCACCGCCTCGCGGAAATGCTCGGGCTCAGGGTTGGACGCATAGAAATTTGATGCCTTGATGAAAAATTGTTTCGCCCTCTCCTCCTTCGCCTCGGCCAAACTCTTGCGGAACACATAGTAGGCTCCAAGAAGCACGATAGCGAAAAGTATTGCGAAGATCGCAAGATGAAGTGGATTGGAGACGAGCAGCCCCCTCCCGGCTGGCTTCTTCGCGGGATGCGGGCCCGGTGGCGATGGTTCGGCAGATTTCCTGTTTCCCGCATTCTCGTCGAGAACCAACTGCATCTCCGCTATCAGGTCGTCCCAGGAGGAAAACCTCTTCTCCTTGTCCTTCGCCATCATCCTCATTATCAGCTCCGCGCAGCCGGATGAAATCCCGGGGAGCACTTCACGCGGATCGGGGACCGGGGAGCTCAGATGATGCGCAACCACGGTCATTCCGGTCTCCCCCGGATATGGCGTCTTGCCGGTCACTATGTGGAAGAGGCTTGCGCCCAGGGAGTACATGTCGGCCCGGAAGTCAACGCCCTTCTCCGCCCTTGCCTGCTCGGGGCTGATGTATTGCGGCGAACCAACCATCATCCCGGCCATCGTGAGTTCCGCATCCTCCCCCTGCAGCTTCTTCGATATGCCGAGATCCATCAGCTTCACCTCCCGATCGGGGGTCAGCATGATGTTAGCAGGCTTGATGTCCCGGTGCAGAAGCCGGTGCTTGTTCCATACATACTTGAGAGCAGCCGCCACGTCCAGGCAGATGCGTATAGCCTCTTCCTCCGAAAAACGCCTCCCCTCGTCCAGAAGCCTCTTGAGGTCGCTCCCGTCCACAAACGACATTGCGAAAAAATAAGTCTCCCCGTCGGCGCCAGCCTCGATCGCCCTCACAATGTTCGGGTGCTCGATCTGGGCCAGTGTCCTCACCTCGCGGAAGAACCTCTCCAGATAGGTCTTGTCCGAGGAAAGCTCGTTCTGGAGTATCTTCAGCGCGACTGTCCTCTGCATCGCCACCTGTTCGGCCGTATAGACCTCCCCCATTCCCCCGATACCTATCCTCCTGCCGATTATGTAGCCGCCGACGCGCGCCCCCTTCTTGAAGGCCGGGGACGGGGCGGACATCTGCTTGCCGCAGGACGTGCAGGAAAAGGTGGATTCTGGATTGTCGTCGTCCCACTCGAACTCGGAATTGCAAAATGGACAAGAGTATTTGTTCTTCATCTGGTCTGGCCTCTCGATAATGCCTGCGGCGGAGCCGGTCTCGCTATATTCCGTAATCTAGCCCGCTTTGCACCCGGGGTCAAGCCGCTCTTCCAAGATGCGCTGCGCCGGCGACCCGGGGATATCCCCCGCACGGGGAAGTGAAAACTCCTCGACGTTGAAAAACTCCGTCCCGGTGTTAGATTCCGGAAATCAAAACAAAATGGAGATGATGAAGATGAAAGTAGTCGTCGCTTATTCCGGCGGGCTCGACACCTCGGTGATAGTCAAATGGGTGAAGGAGACATACAAGGCCGAAGTCGTCGCATTCTGCGCCGACCTCGGGCAGGAAGAGGAGCTCGACGGCCTCGAAGAGAAGGCTGTGAAGACTGGCGCATCGAAATGCTACATAAAAGATCTGAGGGAGGAGTTCGCCCGCGACTTCATATTTCCCGCATTCCAGGCAAACGCCATCTACGAGGGCAGCTACCTGCTGGGCACCTCCATAGCCAGGCCCCTCATCGCGAAGCATCTGGTGAAGATCGCGGAGGCCGAGAAGGCCGATGCCATCTGCCACGGAGCCACCGGCAAGGGCAACGACCAGGTCAGATTCGAGCTTACATCATATGCCCTGAATCCAAGGATAAAGATCATCGCCCCCTGGCGCGAATGGAAGTTCAAGTCCAGGACAGACCTCATCAACTACGCCAGAAAGCACAAGATACCGGTCACAGTCTCGGCGGCAAAACCGTACAGCATGGACAGGAACCTCCTGCACATCAGCTTCGAGGGGGGAATACTGGAGGATCCCTGGGCCGAGGCCCCGGAGGACATGAGCGTGCTCACCCTGCCGCTCTCGAAGGCGGCCGACACGCCCGAGACGACAACCCTTTCCTTCGAAAGGGGAATTCCTGTCAAGCTCGACGGCAAGAAGCTCTCGCCGGCGAAAATGATGAAAGCCCTCAACATGGCCGGCGCGAGACACGGGATAGGCAGAGTGGACATCGTCGAGAACAGATTCGTCGGCATGAAATCAAGAGGTGTATACGAGACCCCCGGAGGCACAATACTCCACACCGCGCACAGGGCGATGGAGAGCATCACCATGGACCGCGAAGTCATGCACCTGCGCGACAGCTGGGTTCCATATTACGCCAAGCTAGTCTACAACGGATTCTGGTTCGCCCCGGAAAGGGAAATGCTCCAGACAGCAATCACGGAAAGCCAGAAATTCGTCACCGGCGACGTGAAGCTGAAGCTCTTCAAGGGAAATTGCAGAGTCGCGGCGCGGCGCTCCCCATACAGCCTGTACGACGCGAAAATCGCAAGCTTCGAGAAGGAGGACGTCTACAACCAGGCCGACGCCACCGGGTTCATAAAACTCAATGCGCTGCGCCTCAGAGTCCTCGCGAACAGCAGGCAGAGAAGAAAGGCATAGACAGTCCAACAGACGACTCCTAAATTTGAACTTGTCAACCTGACAAGTTGGCCGCATCACCGTATATTGCCGTCAAAAGACAGGATGGCTATTATGAGAGACATGCAGGTGGCTGAGCTCAAGACCAATTTCTCCGACGTACTGGAATTTGTCCGCAAAGGAGGAAAGGTCGCCATCAACTACGGCAGGAGCAGAAAAAAACTCGCCGTCATCATACCGTATCGGGAATATCACGGTGCGAAAAAGCGCCGGATTGGTGTCATGGAGAACCGCGCAACCTACAGCATCAAGAAGAATTTCACAATCTCGGACAATGATTTTCTATCCTCATGAACTATCTGCTCGACACGCACGCTCTGATATGGGCCACGCTCGACACTGGCATGCTTGGCAAATCCGCAAGGGGACTCATCCTCGCCCCCGGAAACGAAATACAAGTGAGCATCGTATCGTTCTGGGAAATATCGCTCAAGTATTCCACTGGCAGGCTTGATTTGAGAGGCATGAAGCCAGACGACTTTTCAAGAACATCATCTGAAATGGGCTTCCCCATCATGGGCTTGCAGGCTGAAACCGTCGCCAGCTCCTATAACTTGCCAAGACTTCACAACAAGGATCCATTCGACCGCCTCATAGCTTGGGAGGCGATAAAATCAAAGATCGTCCTGATATCGAACGACAAGGCCTTTGACGACTACCGCAGATTTGGTCTCCAAAGAGTCTGGTGATGGCTCCTTCGGGCTACGGCTTTATCTCGGCCGGAACGGCGGGCAGCGCGCCCATCTGCCATTTCACCTTCGCGTTCTTCCCCCCGTCCTTCGACACCGGATAGCATACGAAAACGAGATTGCCGCGCCATGGCTTGCTGTTTTCGGCGCATTTGAGACTTACGACGCAACTGCCCCCCTCCACTCGCGAATCCATCACCTCGACCCCTTTGGGAGGAGAGAAGAGTTCAACGCAGAATCTGAACTTCTCGTTGCGAAGCGCGGAGGATTTTAGACTCAGCTCCACCGTCCCGCCCGGCTGCAGCTCGATTTTCTCCGGCATCTCGACAGCCGGCATCCACCCCTTCCTGACGACTGAGACCAACGCCTCCGAAGCTGGCACAAGATGGTAATATATAAATGCCTGCATCATCTCGTCGCACGGGACAACGTCACTCTCGACCTTCGAGTCTGCGAAATTCGCAGATGCCGCAAGGCGGATCGGATGCAGGCCTGGCTTCAGATCGGCCGGGACAAAAATTGTCGCGTTGACTTCCGAAACTCCGGAGGGGATTTTTCCACCCGAGATGGAGACCCCCTTTGGCGCATCCTTCAGCGATATTTCGATCTCCCCGTTGAAACCATCATGTCGCTCCAACCTTATCTTGAACGGCGCCGATGTCCCGGAACGCAGGTTTATCGCGGATGGATAGATGTAGGCCGCAAAATCCGGACGTGGACGGTCCACGCGGAGGATATAGCGGTATTCCCCTCCTCCCTTCCTTTGCGCCTCCGAAACCCGGATCACGTGTTCGCCCTCCCTCTCCGCATCGAGAACGCAAATCGAATCGGCGTGATGTGTGGCCAGGCCGACGTTGGGATTCCTGAAATCGTCGTTCGATGCAACAAGTCCGCCACGTGGCGAAAATATCTGGACAAGGGTGTCGGCCGGAGAGCCCCCTCTGCGGGAGAAAGTCTCCACCACCACCTTGTCGCCTTCCGCGAATTTCGCACGATAGTAGTCCGCATCTCCGGATTTCGAGAAGGTCCCGGAGACCATGGACGGGAACCCGATGGACTGAGCAGCGGCGACAGAGTCATTGCCGTCCACCTCGCCAAACCTCTCCAGATGCGAGAATCTTCCGGGGGGGGCGAAAGGGATGGCTGGAGAGTCGGGCCCGGATATCTTTTCAGCCTTGAGACGATATACGAAATCCTCGCGCCCCCTGTATATGGAATCGCGTATCCGCATCTCGTATTTGCCATCGGACGGAGCGGTGAAGCGCAAAACCGGGTCCGGATCCCCATAATTGTCGTCGGCGGAAACGAGCATGGCACCATCCTCCCCATGGACGGATATGACCGGCTGGAACCAGCCAGGAACGGCATCGCCGAGGAATGGCACAAGCGCCCTGCCCTTCAGAGTGAAGAGAAATGCCTCGCCGCGGCCAGCCTCGAATTTGACACTGTCAACTTCTCCAGGCATTATCTCGCCGTTCATAAGCGCAGGAAACGCCTCGATGAAAGGAGTTTTCCTCTTGAGTTCGGGAATAAAGTATTCCTCCGTTTTTTCTGGAACGCTGCCAACCACGAAGCGGAGCGGATTGCTGACACCGGCATCCCCAATGACGCGCAGCTCGCGGATTCCAGGCTTCGCATCGGGCTCTATCTTCAATCTGAGCAGCGCCTTCTGCGCTATCGCCGGACTCGCCTGCAGGGGATTTGGACGGGTCAATATCTCCTTGCAAAGGCACTGATACTCGATCGGCGGCATCCCCTTTATGTATTCGACCACCTCCTCAGGTGTCATGTCCAGGTGAATCAGCCTCTCGCCGGGGACTATCTTCAGCATGTTATCGCTCCCGGGCGGCTTCCCATCTTCGGCATCCTTCTCCGCCTGTCTCTTCAGACGCTCAAGCTGCCTCTCAGTGCTCTTCACCGATGCGGCCACAGGGTCGTCGCCCTTCTCGATTGCAACTATGATCGGACGCAGCTCGTTCTTAAGATCGTTGCTGAAGTTCTTGAAGGGATTGAAAAGCTTCGCCGAAACAATCGTCACCGAGCCGCCCGACACGTATGCCGAGTTGACGTTCCGCAAGGCCATCCCGCCGACGACCACGTCGAGCGTCTCTCCAGCCCTCCCTCCAGCGGGATAGACATACCCGATCTGCGGCCCCGAGACCTGCGCGGACAAATTCCATTCTGCGAAAATCGCAGCAGTAAACATCAACAGTAGCATGAGTTTTTTCATTCTTGCGCCGATTGTTCTGGTTACAAGTTCCAAGTTTCAGGTTCCAAGTTTCGAACTTCAAGCTTCAAATATCGAGTATCGAGTTTCGAGCATCAAGTTTCAAGTATCAAGTTTCAAATTACCAATTACAAATTTCAAATTACTAATTCGTGATTCGTAATTCGTAATTAGGATTTTTTTCTTTCTCACACTCTCCGTTTCTGTCCCTTCAGCCTTCAGCATTTCGCCC
>DYMC01000120.1 GCA_020721745.1 Lentisphaera sp.
TACTACAGCTTCATCTTGCTGCCTCGTATCTGCGGCAAATGCGGCCAACTGCTTATTTTAGGATTATAGCAACAAGAAGGAGAACGCATGATTTCAGAGACGGGAGTTAGGGGGCGCGCCGTTCTGGCGACGGTCTTTGCCGCAATTTTGTTCACCATGGCTGCAGTGGCAGAGGCGCAGGACGCGGCGGAGCCAGCCCCGGTCGTGGCGAAGACGAGGATATATTTCGCCGGGGCGCTGTTCTCCGCGCGCGAGACCTATTTCAACGTGGTCATGGCCGAGAAGATCGAGAAGGCCGGCTACTCGGTGATCCTGCCGCAGCGCGACGGCTTCCAGTTTCTCCGTCTCATGCTCGCGCTGGACAAGAGGCTGCCGGCGGAGGATGTCCTGCCGGCGGTCCAGGACGTGATCTACTATCTGGACATGGGGCATTTCATTCCGTCCTGCGATGTGGTTCTCGCCAATCTGGACGAACCTGTGGACGAGGGGGTTGTCGTCGAGATATCATACGCGAAGCTCATGGGCAAGATCGTGATAGGGATAAGAACCGACATCCGCAGCCCCTACGGGGAGTCGAAGTCGCCATACGGCGGGATGCATTTCTTCCCCGCATACCAGTGCGACAAGGTGCTGTCCTTCTTCTTCGCCGGGAAGAGCGCGGAGCAGGAGAATCTCCAGCTCGACAACATGGTGAAGAGCGTGGACGGCGCGGTAGTCTCGCTGCTCGAGAGGAGGAACGGCGCGCCGACGCCGGCTCTCCCCGAGCACATAGTCCGGATACAGGACGGGGCCAGGCTTCTCTTCGAGGGGGTAGGCGACATAAACGGTGAAGGGCTCGACGTGGTTGCCCGCCGCTACATGGAGCACAAGGACAAGTTGAGGATAAAGCCCGAGACGAGATGAGAGTTATTTTTTCTGTTTTTTTGATGCTCTATCAGGCTTGTCTGCTATTTCTTTGATTGTCTTGAGTAGTTGCTTGTATTTTTCCGGCCCCTTTTTCAGGACGATGTCGTGTCCCTTAACTTCCGGTTCTTCCTTGGCGCATTCGATTTTATATGCTATATGCTGGAGTTTTTCGATTTCCTGTGCTAGTTTTTTGAACCATTCTCTGCGGATATTTGTTTCTTCTTCGATTTTGGGATGATTTGAATATTCATTGAACCACATTGCCGAGAGGCTGAGTGCTCCAGAGTCTAGAACCTTGTTGGCTTGCAAAATTTCCTGAGACATCTGTTCGCATTTCGATAGTATTTCGCGCCCGTCTATTTCCGTGTCCTTGAATTCGATGATGATTGGCTGATTACTTCCCTTGGAGTCATTCTTCGCGGAGGCCTTAAGGATTTTTGCATCTTGGCCGTTGGCAGTTGAGAACACTGCCAAGAAAGTGCCGGCGATGAGGAAAGATAGCTGCATTTTCATACCATGTCTCCTTTTTGCTTTTTAAGGGGTTAATCGTAGTATTCGAACTTCAGAATTGTGCATGCGCCCGTGTTCGGGTCGCGGTATATCTGCGCGACCACCTTCTGCGTGGCCAGTATCTGGTCGGCGAAGGGGTCATAAACACCGAACTGGCAATTCGTAGTCGTCTCGGAGAGCCCAGTTGTGTTCGTCTCTCCGTCGCCGTCAATGTCTCTTCCGCTCTCATTGAAGGAACTTTCTATCGAGCCGTTGTAGTTGAGGTCATTGTTGATCGTGATGCCTCCGCCGATATCCTTTATGCTCTGGGCTATCGCTACCACGGTGAAGTAGTCCTCCTTGACATTTTCGGTGAGGTTGACTATCTTGCCGATTATCTCCTCCTTCTTTGCGTCGTTGTCGAGTGAGACGTCTGCCGAGCCGTATTGCTCGAAGGTTGAGCTCGACAGGTCCGCGATGCTCGCGAGTTCGGCCCGGGAGCGCAGCGTTCCGTTGCCGGCGAGGAAGGCGTCGGCCAGATTTCCGGCCTCGGTCGAGGTGATCTGCCTGGTGGCGGTGATGGCTCCCGGTGCGCTGTAGTCGTTTCCGACGGTGATTCCACGGAACAATGCCTGGAGGAGTTCCTTTGCCTGCGTCTTGACGGGGACTTTTTTCGGCGATGTGTTGGTGGCGCACATCTTTATCTGGTCGAGAATGTTTGCATCACCGTCGGCGTAACTGCCACCACCACCTGTGGATAGTGCGCCTGCCGTGGTGTTGTATTTTTTTAGATTGAGTGTTTCCCATTTTGCAGCGCGATGTATTGCACCGAGCTCCCATGGAGACTGCATCGGGGCATTGCGGACATATGCTGTAGAGACCTGATGCGGAGAGCTTGCCCCGGGCTCGATGTCCTTGTCGCCTCCTGGGTTTGGATTGCATACGGTGTTGAGACCATAACCATCCCAACCAGGATCTGACGTGTGAGTGGTCATCGTCCAATCTGTGCGATGGTTGTTTTTCCTCGGGTCGTCCACTTCATATTTGATATATACATAGCGTGCGTTTGTTCCAGGGAAAGTTACGGGGGCGAAGCTTCCGGCGTCTGAAATTTCCGCATAGTCAACTAGGTTGCCCGAAGAGTCGGTCAACCAGAGTTTCAGCGAAATGCTTGTTATTGTGAAATTGGTCGAGCCAACGTCTACAGCGGAAAGGTAATTGCCGGCGCCCCAACTGCTGCCGAGGGATATATTATTGCTTCGCCTATATCTGTTGGTCGTGTCCATGCCAGAGGACGTCCACGAGCTTGAGGATGCAGAGTTTGTCCTGACTGCGAGGGGTTTGGGGGCGCCTGTGCCGTGATTGATTGTTGCATTGATGGTGTAACTATAGTAGACGGAGCCTAAAGTAAACGACGCGTCATTATACATATAGATTGGCTCGACGCGCATATCGAGGTTGATAGCACCCCAGGAATATTGCCAGTTTGGAGCGGACCAAACTTTTTTTACGTTTGGTTGAGTCCCGCTACCGAATCTGAGACGGACTTCATTTATGTATGCAGTTTTTTCTAGGCCGATGTAGGTGGGTGCTGTATAAGTGGTGTGGTTCCCGTCGTGTTTTGGGATTGAGTCTGTATCGCAGTAGTCAATGAGGTTTGCGGCGATCTGCTTCGCCTTTGTCTGAGCGTTTGTCCATCCGCCGGAATTTTCGTTCCAGTTCTTCAGCCATGGGATGCAGTATCCGTCGTAGTTTGCGTCGGCGCTGTTGAACTCGTCCGCGGCTGTCGGGAAGGCCGGGGAGATTCCAAGCAGGTTGTCAACCGTGATCGTGTTCCAGTCCGGGCATGAGGTCGCCCCGGTCCTGGCGATGTTGAACCTGTGGTATAGCTCGTTGAGGCCGTCGTTCGAGGTATCAATGTCCTTGTCGCCGACGGTTCCGGAGCCGCTTTCATCGAGCCAGAAGGCCTCGTCGCCGTTTGGCGCGTCTATCACGCAGAAGCGCTGGAGCATAGTCTTGAACTTCCTGTGCGAATCGAAGTTTCCGAATCCAGTTTGAGTGAAGAGATTTGTGAAGGAGAGCCATGCGCCGTTATAGACACCCGTGCCTGTGCCGTTGCAATTGAAATTGTTGACGAGGGTGCTGCGGTTGTAGACGCTTTCGTAGAAGGCGCCTATGTTCAGCTCGTTCATCTCCACTCCGGGGCGCTCTTCGACGGTGACCGAGTCGCCCTCTTTTACGCCCGCCTTGACCAGGTCTCCGGGGTCGACTCCTCCTCCGGGAAGAACGACGTAGGCGTATCTGGCGACTATCTTGTCCGTGCCGGAGCCGTCGTCGGCTTTGATGTATTCCCAGTTGACCGAGGATGCGTATGAGCTGTCCCACGCGAAGATGTCGTCGCAGTCGAGCTTGCAGAGCCAGTCGGAGTGTCCGTAGTTGGGATCTCCGCTTTGTGTGTGGCTGAAATAGACGTTCTCGTAGAACTGCACGAGGCCGGCGACCTTGTTGACGGTGGATTTTGCAAGCAGCCTGGCGACGGCTCTGTTTGCATTGTTGACGGAGCTCTTCATCTCGACCATGGATGTGGCTGTGAACGCCAGCGCCATGACCAGTATGAGCGAGAGCATCCCCAGTGTGAAGAGCAGCGCGATTCCTTTTTCCCTTGCATTGTTCTTTATCATGGTGTGGATCCTCCTATAGGCTTTCTCTTTCTCCGATAAGTATCATCTTGCTGAAGGTCCGCTGGTTGTTCTCCCTGAACGTCCTGGCGGCGGCCGAATCCGAGCCGGGGTCGTTGGGGTTCCCTCCTATCGCCAGCCATTTCTCCCAGGATGTCTTGTCGAGAAGTGTGAGCTCCACCTGAATAATGTATGGAAGCGGAGTCGCGACAGCAGTTTCAAGGCTGTCGTAGACATAGTCGCAGTCCGCCGCGCTTTCGAACTGCGTCCCGTCCCCGTCCTTGTCTGTCATGTCCTGCCCGCTCTTGTTGTAGCAGGTGAATTTCAGCGACACCACGTATGGAATGACCTGTTGGAAACCGCTTCCTCCAGTGCTATAGACATCTTCAGTTGTGCCGGAGTAATTCGCATTATCGGGTTCATAAGGAGAACTTGTGTTCCCTGCATAAGCCTTCCATATCGAGTAGACCCGCTGCGGATTAGTAGTGTTTCTAGGGATGTAGGGGAAGTTGTATCTACCAAGAGAATAGTCGCCAGTTACCGCCCTGACAAGCATCCCCTCCTCGAGATTGTCGCCGGAGTTCAAAGGGTGGAAGGCCTTGGCTATTCCGAGGTCCCTGTCGCCTGACGCGGGGTTCGAGTCTGTTCTTGCCCACTTGACCTCGCGTATTTTCGCCATGGACTGGTTGTCCTCCGGAGCATCGTTTGATGATCCCACGGTGGTGGCGGAAATGAAATTTATCCTGTCGTCGGCCTCGTGCCAGAAGGGATATATGCCTTTCGTCGAATTCTCCTCGTTGTAGAGGACGCCCTGGAGGTCGCGGGTGATCAGGTCCATCGCGATTCTCGCATCCTCGAACATGGTGGTTTTCTTTCCGGATGTGAGCCAGAGCTTCTGTGCAGCGTCCATGAACTGCACGAGGACGAGCATTATCACGACGAAAATTCCCATGCTGACGATGAGCTCGACGAGTGTGAACGGGCTTGATGTTTTTCTTCTCATCTCGATGCACCTCATATCTTTTTGGAGAGCATTATGGCATATACCCGCTTCTCTCTTGCCGCGTATGGCGCTTCGACGGGCCAGCTCAGCTCGATGTTGACTATTACCGAGCTCTCGAATGCACTGTCGGTGAAGAACTTCGGGGTATCGGCCCCGTAGCTGCTCTTGACGGGGGTTTTCCAGATCACCGCGTGGGCGCTGAAATCCACTACCGATGCGGAACTCATTTTCACCCCATAGACTCCGGAGCCGAGAGTGGTCCCGCTGTCATAGATGTCGCCGATGTCGTTTCCGCTCCAGTTGTTGGCGGTGGTGAGCTGGGCTGGGCTCGGCTTGGTCGCCGGCACCGAGGCGATGAAGGCGGTCCAGTCGCTGTCCGCCTGCATCTCGAGGAAGCATAGGAACTGCTCCGCAGAGTTCATCGAGTAGTTCTCTGCGACGGCATTCCGGCTTGCCTTCAATGCGACCGGATACAGCCCCATCACACCGGCCATTCCTATGCCAATGATCCCGAGGGCCAGGGCGATCTCGACAAGATTGAACGCCGCCACACGCTGTCTTCTACGGTCCATAAGTAATCCTCCCGGTATATCCATCAACCTTTAGAATCAGAACTCCCTGCTCGTGTTTGCGCGGAAGATTGTTGGTGAACTGCAAAGAGCCGCTGGAGAATACAGCCTCGCCCACGGATAGATATCTCTGGACGCTTGGTATTTCACCTGTTGGCTTGAATATGGCCGCAAGGACGTTGTTCACCGTTCCTGCATCTATGTCACTACAGTCGACCCCGTCAACCTCCTCGTGGTAGTTCGAGGTGTTCAGAATGTTGGCCACGTCGTCGCTGCCGCCAGCACCGGCTTTGTATTCCTGGTCGTATTCGAGTATTGTCGTCCCGGTTGGGACGAACTCCCAGTTCGAGCCCGGGACCCATGATACGAACGTGAAAGTCTTCGAAGCTGCCCTGGAGGCACTTTCCGAAGTGCTGTAGTTCTCGTCCACGTAGCACATCCTGTAGCTTCTGTGGATGTAGTCTGATGGCAGGCTCCCTGTTCCCGGTGCGTCCCTGTGCGGCAGGAGCAGGGCGACATACATCTTGTCTGTTATGGCCTTGTCCCTTGCCAGCTTCAGCGCCGCGGCGCAATTCTGGACGGCGCCGTCCACGCCATATCCCTTCACCAGTTTTTCGAATGCCGGCATGGACATGTAGAAGAGCAGGGCCATTATCGCCATTACTACGAGCAGCTCGACGAGGGTGAAATTCTTTCTTTTTCGAGTTGGAATCATTTTGGACTCGACTCCCAAGTTTTTTCCAATGATTCTAATGCAGGATATCTGCAAAGTAAAGGGGACTTGCAGAGAACTAACCGATTACTGTCCTGGAATTAATGGAGGGCTAATAAAGTTCCGCGGTAAATATTCACTGCGAATATTTACATCTTAGCCAATGGCAAAACTCCGCACGGCCACGGGGACTTTTGCAATTGGCTTTAGTAGCCGAAATAGGAGCTTCCGGAGTTGTCCGTCCATCTTGCTCCGGCGAATCCAAGCACATGGCCGCCGGCGTAGAGGATGTTCCCGTATTTGTCGTGGTTGCCGTCGAGGTCCCTGGACACCCCGCTTGATATGCTGCCGGTTTTCCTGAGGCCCCCGGCGTAGTTGTATGACACGTTCTGGGTGCGTATGTCTCCGTTCAGGGAGACCTCCTCGACATCGCTGGTGGATACGCAGCAGACGAGCTTCACGTGCTCTAGGTAACCTGTGGCGCGCAGGGTCTCCAGGCCGGCTCTTCCGGAGTCCGGCGGGAAGAATGTCTTGTTCTCGAGGGAATAGATCCTGAGGGCGAGGCCGACCTGCTTGAGATTGTTGATGCAGCTCATTCTCCTCGCCCCCTCCGTTGCCCGTGTTGAACATCTCCCTGAAGCCGTTGTAGAACCAGAAGGAGGAGTGCCGCTCGCCGAAGGGACTCACCGACACCGTGTAGAACTTCTCCCTCATCCTGACGATGTAGTTGTCCTGGAGCATGCGGAAGCCGCGTTTTTCAGCCTCGACCGGATAGTCGGCGGCGGCTCCGCCGTGGTTTATCGCGCCATTCCGTATTCCGCATTTCCCCGAGTAGAACGCCGCGCGAGAGGGCAGGCATGGCGAATCCGAGACGTAGCAGTTCTCGAATCGAACCCCTTCCGATGCAATCCTGTCAATGTTCGGCGACGTGTTGCGGTGATACCCGTAGCATCCGAGATGGTCGGGCCTCAGCGTGTCTATG
>DYMC01000333.1 GCA_020721745.1 Lentisphaera sp.
TCACGTGGGCCATTGAGCAGAACCGCTCTTGGTCTGGGCCCCTGAAAAGATCTAGGCTGCGCTTGACAAGAACGGGGCATGTGGGAAAAGCAGCTTATTCCAATTCGCAATAGAAAGTGTAATAATAGCGGCCATGATTTTGATGGGAGGGTGATCATGGCGCGAAAGGCAAGTGGGGCGGATCAAGTGGCATCGGCACGCGAGTTGTTGCGGACTGCGAGACGGCTGATGAATTGAGGACGGCACAAGCGGTGCTACTGCCGTTGGAATTGGGGTTGTCGCTGGAGCAGACGGCGAAAATCATCGGCCGGTCGGTGGGGGCGACCTGCAATTTGCGCATGCGCTACTGCAAGGTGGCACGTCACGAACGGGTAGCGCCACGCCCCAAGCGAGCGCTACGCAACCGTGCCAAGGCGACACTGGAACGCGAGGCGCAGATTCTCGATGAGGTTCTTGAGGGGGCCATGCAGGGCGGCGTGGTCGTCGTTCCGCCACTGAAGGAAAAGATCGCGGAGCGACTCGGCAAGCCCGTGTCGCTATCGACGGTCTACCGGATGCTGGCGCGCAACGGCTGGCGCAAGCTGGCTCCCGACATGGCTCATCCACAAGGAAACCCTGCCGCGCGCGAGAACTGGGGAAAAAACTCCAGGGGAACCTGGGCCAAATCGTAGCGAGTTGGGACAACGGCCGACCGCTGCGGCTGATGTTCCAGGACGAGGCGCGCTTCGGGCGCATCTCGGACACGCGCTACTGCTGGTGCCGCCGTCCAGCCCGGCCCCTCGTCCATGCCATGGTGACGCAGCAATACACCTACGCCTATGGCGCGGTCAGCCCCCAAGACGGCACCTTCGACAGCTTGGTGCTGCCGCATGTCAATTCCGATTGCATGCAACTCTTCCTCGACGAGATCGCCAGCCGCCACCCGAACGACAACGTCGTCATAGTCCTTGATGGCGCCGGTTGGCACAAATGCAAGGACCTCCGTCTGCCCGACAATCTACGCCTGTTGTTCCTGCCGCCGTATTCCCCTGAGCTGAATCCGCAGGAGCACCTTTGGGACGAACTGCGGGAGAAGTATTTTCATAATCGAGTCTTTGAGGCTCCTCGACGTTTCGTGTGGATTTGGAGTTTAATGGGCTCCAATCCACACG
>DYMC01000121.1 GCA_020721745.1 Lentisphaera sp.
CGAGAATCCAATCCGCCAGGATTGGAAGCGACTGAAAGGAGCGTTAATCCCTCTCCCTCCGCCATTTTGCTTCGCAAACTGGCGAAAGCATCCTTCGGATGCAAAAATGCGAAGCAGAATAGAGAAGTCTGTCAGTAAATATTCACTGAAATGACGGGGTTCAGTGAATATTTACTCCGCATGTGTGCTTTCTGGACAGGGGCGAGGATATCATCCTAGAAAAAGCAGTTGAAAATCGCTTTTTTACTTAAGTTTATTATAATTAAGTTGTTATATTTTTTGATCCGTCAACCTTTTGGGTTGACAATTTTTTTGCGATTTTCAACCCCGTCGGGGTTGGCCGCATTTGCCACATCTATCCCGAGCGCCTACGGCCTCGGGATCTTCGACTTCGTTAGCTGCGACTTGCAGTAGTTACTATCACGTGACCACGTTGGCACGTGCCACAGTGAGCCGCGTTGGCCGCGGCAACGTGGCCTCACGCGGGAACGTGACTCACGTGGCAGCTTCATCCCCGAGCGCTTGCGCCTCGGGATCTCGCTACGCTCGACTTGCTGCCTCGTATCTGCGGCAAATGCGGCCAACTGCTTAATTTAGCCCGTTTTTCGCGCGAAAAACGGGCTAGGAGGATTCGCCGGGATTTTGAAATTGCCTCAGGAGAATATGAAGAAGGCTGCGAAGGAGAGCATGTTGTGGACCGCGTGGAATAGGACTGGGGCGAGGAGCGACTTGTATTTCAGCAGGCTTTGCTGGAGGAGAACGCCGAGCAGGAAGAGCCCGGGCATGCGGACGGGGTCTCCATGCAGGACGGAGAAGACCAGCGCGGTGAAGATGACGGGGAGGACGTTGCGGGAGCCTCTGAAGAATCTTCTGAAGAAGTCGAAGAGCGAGAGTCTAAAGGCGATTTCCTCAGCTATCGGGGCTGCGAATATGCCTGCAAAGACGAGAATGCCTATGCCTGGCCCCTCCTGGGTCCTTAGGAACTCGCCCATCTTGTCGTCTAGTGATATTCCGAGCTTGTCCGCGAGTTCGTTCGAGAATATGGCGGAGAGCAGTATGAAGGGGAAGGCTATGAGCGCCATGGTGGCTATTCTGGCACATGCCGTCCCTTTGAGTTTGCGCAGCCTGAAGACGATGGGAAGCTGTCCCGGCCTGAATATCAGCAGGGCTGGAACCAGGACTGCCAGAAGGAAGGAGAACTGCAGGGCGAAGAGGCTGAGGACTACATCGAAGGGGCTGGGGATGTCGGCGTAGAACGGGTGGGCGGCGCCGTTGAGGATGTAGGCGAGCAGGAGGGCGGCGGCGGCCGATTTCCTGAAAAGCGCCATTTTCCCGGAGCTGGGATGCTGTAGATGTCTGGTTGTCACGTTTCTCCTGAGTGTAATGTCCTGCGTGTAGTTTTGCTATTGGCTTCTAATGCCTTTTCATGTTGTCGAGATCCAGCCATCCGAGCCGGTTTGATTCGTTCTCGATGGCATCGGGTTTGAGTGTGTCGTCGCAGTGTCCGTCGCAGAAGACGGCGACGGCTCTGTTGCCGTGTCGGAAATGGGTTGTGGGGTCGAGCTGCGCCCCGGTGGAGTAGCTGTATCTGGCCCATATCAGCCAGCTTTCCTTCAACTTTCCCTGCATTTTGGCGGCGTCTGCGAAGAGCACCGTCAGTTCGGGTCGCTTTATTTCCTCCGGGGTGGCCGGGGGGTTGTCGAGGATTGTCGCCACGTCGGTTCCCGGCTCCGGGCTTCCGCCGACATATTCGGCGTTGATTCCGTAGGACGATGTGGCTGGCTTGTTTGGGTCGAGCGAGGTAAAATCCGTGAAGGAGGGGCATCTTAGCAGTTCCGGGGCCAGGATGTAGTCCGCCATGGCTCCTTGCGCGAAATTCGCATCGGTTCCCGTTTTTTCGAAGCACCAGTATCTTTCCCTTCCCGAGCCCATGTCCAGATATGCTTCGGGATAGAAGCGCTGATCCTGGTAGTAGAGTCTGGTCGCGATTCCGAGTTGCTTCAGATTCGAGATGCAGTTTGTCTTCTGCGCCTGCTGCCTAGATTTCACCAGGGATGGCACGAGTATGCCGGCGAGCATGGCGATGATGGTGAGGACGACGAGAAGTTCAAGCAGCGAGAATCGTGCTGCCGTGATGGGGCGGGAGCGGAGGCGGGGCTTTTGGTATCTACGGTGGCCATGGTCTGTCATTTTTTGATTTCTCCTTCTATTTTGGAGGCTTTGAGCAGATATAGCTTTTTCCCGTAACGGATGATGTCGAGAGTGAAATGCATTCCGGAGTTTCCGCTTATCTCCGAGACGAAGACGGCCGAGATACCTCTTTTCCGCTCGTCTATGGTGACTTTAGAGACCCGCCAGTTCTGGTCCTTTGCCTTGGAGAAGTTGGCGCTTATCTGTTCCCGCCACGGGCGGGGGATGTCGGATGGCATTCTGTCATCAATCTTCCCGCCTTTTTTCGCGACGGACAGGGATTCGGATACGAATTTGGAGACTTCTGGGATGTCGGTGGAGTCGGTGCGTGGTTTGTCCCATGGGGTCTTGCCAGAGCTGTTCAGCGATATTACCTGTAATATCATGTATGTTGCGAAAAGGACGGAGAACGCCGCCGCAGGCATGATGAAGTAGAGAGTGTAGTCCACACGTTTCCTGTTTATCTCCTCCTGAAGCTGTATCTTTTCGCCGAGGAGTGCGTTGGCGGAGCTCTTCTTGATGCCTTCCTTCTGGTGTTTCTCGTCCTCCTCGCGCCTTTTGGCCGCATCCCGGACTTTCCGCTGTATTTCCCTGAATTCGCTGCTCATCGTCTGATGCGCCCCTTGAAGCCCTTTATGAAGATTCTTTCTCCCATGCCTAGGGGGAGCTCGAACGGCCTTCCCAACGAGCAGAATATATTTTTGTTTTTGATTTTTGCATCTTTGATTTCGGATTCGGCCGCTGCGGGGGTCTTGTAGAGGATGTATATGCCGTCGTCAGCGAGCATTCTCGAACTGCGGGAGAATATAAGTCCGGCGGAGCCGACTGCGCGGGAAGTGATGATGTCGAATTTTTCCCTGTATTCGTCCCTGCGGTTGAGTTCCTCGGCTCTGGTGTCGAGGACCGTCAGGTTCGAGATATCGAGCGCCGATGCCACCCTGCATATGAAGGATGCCTTTTTGCGCGAGGACTCGACGGCGTGGACCATGCATTTGCATCCCATGGCGATGATCAGGGCCGGGAATCCGGCGCCGGCGCCGATGTCGCAGACTTCCGCCCCGGGGAGGAAGATATCTCTATGATGGAGGAATATGGACGCCGAGTCGCATACATGCTTCACCCAGTATTCGTCCTCGCTCCTTATGGATGTGAGGTTGAACTTGAGGTTCTCCGCGGAGAGCAGTTCCCATAGGGCGCGGCATTTCGAACGCGTCCGCTCGTCACCCATGCCGCATTCGGAGAGGAAGCGGTCTGTTTGTGCTTTTGAATCCGGGTGCTGCATCGTTCCGCCGCCAATTGCAATTCGGTTTATCCGTTGACGAGGTGGTATATGCCGGCGTAGAGATATACGATGCTCGCCGCGAATATGGCGCAGGTGGATGCCCTGCGGAATCCAGGGCTTTCCGCAGCCCGGCGGAAGAAATCCCTCAGCAGGCATGGCCTGCCGCATAACGCTATTCCCGCCGTCCCAGTGACGAAGCACGTGGCCGAGACCAGCGGTGCGACTGGAGCGCCCAGAGCGAAGATCCAGTGGAGATGGTAGTGGGCAAGAAGTATGGACAAGGCGCCGAGCCCCCTTGCCGGCAGGAAATCGAGGAGGAAGTAGGATACCCATGCGAGGAGCAAGGCCAAAGGCAGGAAATAGGAGGATATCTTCTCTCCCGGGAATATGTCGGCCCCGTGCCTGGCGCACCAGATCAGTGATGCGAAAGCCATGATAACTCCGAGCGTCTTTTCCCTGCAGAGCTTCTCCCGGGACGGCAGATTGCCCTTATCCCTGCCCGTCAGCATCACCAGGACGGCGAGGGCGGCGAGGAACGCGCCGTATGCCAGGATCGAGAACGTGAACAATGACTGAGCGGACATATCTGCCTTCCTTGTATCATCATCGTGGCTTGAAAAATCAAGTGCGAAATATAACTTAGTTGCTTCAATATTCAAAATAGGCGGCGCAAATGTTGAAACTTGGGGTAAATGTGGATCATGTGGCCACCCTGCGGCAGGCGAGGAGAGCTTTGCTGCCATCTCCGGTCGAGGCCGCGCTTCTCGCGGAGAGAGCAGGGGCGGATGGAATTACAGCGCATCTGAGGGAGGACAGGCGCCACATCCAGGACGCGGACATGCTGGCATTGTCCAGAAAGGTGAAGGCGCTGAACATGGAGATGGCGGTGACCGCCGAGATGCTGCGGATAGCGTCGGGGCTGAAGCCCAGGAACTGCTGTCTCGTGCCTGAGAAGCGGGTTGAGCTCACGACCGAAGGGGGGCTGGACGTCGTCCGCGACGGGGCCCGGATCGGGAAGGCGGTATCGAGGCTGAAGGCGGCCGGGATAGTCGTGAGCATATTCATAGACCCGGACAAGCGGCAGATCGAGGCGGCGGCTGCGAGCGGGGCTCCGTTCATAGAACTGCACACCGGGAAGTATTCCCTTTCCAAGGGGGCTTCCAGGCGCGCCGAGCTCCGGAGGCTCGTGGCGGCTGCGGAACTCGCAGATTCCCTGGGGCTGGCGGTCAACGCCGGCCATGGGATAGACTACGACAACGTGGATGGCATACTCGATATTCCGCATCTCGTGGAGCTGAATATAGGCCACAGCATAGTCGCCATGTCGGTATTCTGCGGGATCGAGAAGGCCGTGTCCATGATGAAATCGAAGATGCGTAAATACAAGAACTGAAGGTGGGAAGATGCCGAAAAGCATTCTGAAGGACATACTGGAGCTGGGTGTCAACTCGAATGCGTCGGACTGGCACATCAGGGAAGGATGCCCTGTCACCCTGAGGATAGCGGGCAACCTGGTGGACAGCGATTTCGTGGCCGACAGCGACTACATGAGGAAGGTCGTGGAGACCCTCGTCCGCTCCGAGGAGTGGGTGAACAGGTTCAAGAGGACAGGCGATCTGGATCTGTCGTATGTTGAGGACGGTGTCGGCAGGTTCAGGGTCAATGTCCATCGCCAGCGCGGCATAGTCTCGGTCACGATGAGGCATGTGAAGTCGGACGTGATGGACTTCGACAAGCTTGGCGTCCCGCAGGTGCTCAAGAAGATAGCCGAGTCGGAGAGGGGGATAGTAATCGTGTCGGGGACAACCGGCAGCGGGAAGTCCACCACGCTGGCCGCCATGATAGAGCACATAAATCAGAATGCTAGAAAGCACATCATAACGATAGAAGACCCCATCGAATATGAGTTCAAGGACAAGAAGTCTGTGATCGAGCAGAGGGAGGTCGGGCTGGACACCGAAACCTTCTATTCCGCGCTCGTGCATGTCCTGCGCCAGGACCCCGACGTGATAATGATCGGCGAGATGAGGAACAAGGAGAGCTTCGACGCCGCTCTGCAGGCGTCCGACACGGGGCATCTGGTGCTCACGACCCTGCACTCGACCAACGCGTCGCAGACCGTGACGCGAATCCTGGACTTCTACGAGAAATCAGAGCAGGACTCGATAAGGAGCGCCCTCGCGATCAACATCAGGTCCATATGCGCGCAGAGGCTCCTGCCGAGGGCCTTCGGCGGCGGCGTGATACCGGCGGTAGAAGTACTCATAAACACGGCTCTCACGCGCAAGCTGATGAACGAGAACAAGCTCGATAAGCTGCCCGCGGCTATCGAGAACAGCCGCGACGACGGGATGCAGTCCTTCAACCAGTCGTTGCTGGGGCTCGTCAACGAAGGACTCATCACCGAGGAGGATGCCCTGAAGGCGGCCACCAATCCAGAGGCGCTAAAAATGAATCTCAAGGGAATATTCCTCGACTCTAAATCGGAAATAATGGGATGATGCTGCAATTTTTCCCAGAAGAATTTCGTTTATACAAGCAAGGAGTCCAAATATGCTGATTAGCGTCTGCAGAGGCAAGATACACAAGGCGAGGTTGACCGACTGCAAACTCGACTACGAGGGCAGTCTTCTCATAGACACGGATCTTCTGGCCGAAGCCGGAATATTCCCCTACGAGAAAATCCTGGTCTCGAACGCGGCCAACGGCGAAAGACTGGAGACCTACGCCATTCCCGGAAAGGCCGGTGGAAGGCAGATAATGCTCAACGGCCCGGCCGCCAAGAAAGGAAGTCCGGGAGATGTCCTGACAATAATGGCCTTCGGACAGATCGAGGAGAAGGACGCCATTGACTTCAAACCTAAAGTCATCGTCCTCGACGAAAAAAACGAAATAATCGAGAGGAAAGGCAGTTTGGCACGGAAATTGCCTACACGATAAGGTATGAAGGCTGAAAAAGGGCAGACGACTGTCGAGTATTCGATAATGCTGGCGATGTTCCTCACCGTCACCCTCGTGATGGTGGTGCTATTGTCGGCGCTAAGCGACTATGGGTGGAGATTGCTGTCATTGGTTGGGATGGATTATCCTTGAGTCTCTTGGTCTGTAGCGAAAAAACTTGAAAATTGGATTTATCAGGCTACAGTAACCCACAAGGGCGTTATGCCCGAAAAGGAGAACGAAAATGAAGAAGATGAGAAAGAAAAGTGGCGGGCAGACGATCGTGGAGTACATCCTGATCATCACGCTGGTGGCGATCGCATCGCTGGTCGTGCTCGGACTGTTCAGCGACAGGGTAAGGGCGATAATCGCCGGAGTCGCGACAGAACTTGGCTCCGACGAGGCCGGGAGCGCCTACAGCGAGAAAACCGCCATCGAGACCCTCCAGACAATTGACGAAAGCGGTGTTGCGGATTAATCCGCTCTCCCAACTCCGTGTGTGCTGGAATGGTAGGAGTTCAGTAAACCCCGTCATTCTTGAGACGTTACGAAGTTCACGTCTTTACTGAACTCATACAAGTAAATATTCACTGAAATGACGGGGTTCAGTGAATATTTACTGCGGGGCTTGTCGCCCCTGCGGCGGGCGCATCTATTCGTTTTCTTGTTCGGAGGTGCGTATTCAATAAACTATGTCGTTTACTTAATCCGCACCAAAAATAAAATGCAAAATCACTTTTTCTATGATTTATTCTATAAGAAAGTACAAAAAACTGGTCGCTGACACCACGTTTTTCAAGGTGGCAGCCAGTCTGTCATGAAAAAACTGCTGATTTCGCACTTTGTTAGATGAGGTAATTGCAAAATTGCCTACGGAACGCCGGTCTTATGACCGGCTTAAGAGCC
>DYMC01000122.1 GCA_020721745.1 Lentisphaera sp.
CCACCAAAGGGCTGGCGGGGGCATGCTCTTGACACGTATGAAATCACGTGTTGCCGTGCCCGCGAAAAGAGTTTTGCAATTGCCTCGGAGTTTTGTGGTTGGCCCGATTGAAAAACAGGCTCACAAGTGTATCTTTTCTCCTTTCAAGAGGCTGAGTGCCAGAGGTGTTTTTCTATGACAAGAGAAGTGAAAGTGGGGATAATCGGTTTCGGAACCGTCGGAAGCGGTGTCGTGTCATGCCTGCTTGGCAACGCGGAGGTGATTTCGCGCAGGACCGGCATAAGGCCGATCGTTGCGAAAATCGCGGATCTCGATGTGCAGAAGGACCGCGGTGTGGCCGTCCCGAAGGAGATACTGACTAGCGATGGATTTGAGGCCATAGACGCCTCGGACGTGGTGGTGGAGCTGGTCGGGGGCACCGGATACGCGAAGGAGCTGATTCTGGAGGCGCTCAAGAGGGGCAAGCCGGTGGTCACCGCCAACAAGGCGCTTCTGGCGGAGCATGGGGAGGAGCTTTTTGCGGCGGCGGAGAAATCCAAGGCCGACATATACTATGAGGCCAGCGTCGCGGGCGGCATCCCCATAATCAAGGCGCTCAGGGAAGGTTTCGTCGGGAACAGGATAGAGAGCATCCATGCTATTCTGAACGGGACCTGCAACTACATACTCAGCAAGATGGACGAAGAAAACCGATCCTTTGCTTCAGCCCTAGCCGACGCGAAGAAGATGGGCTATGCGGAGGCCAATCCGGCCATGGACATAGACGGGTCCGACACGGTCCACAAGGCCGCGATTCTGGCTTCCCTCGCGTATGGGGAATGGTTCGGAGTTACGCCGGTCCACAAGGAAGGCATAGATAAGGTGTCCCTCGAGGACATGAAGCTCGCCAACGCCCTCGGATACAAGCTCAAGCTGCTTGCCATAATAAAGCAGCAGGACGAGGATGTCCAGATCAGGGTGCATCCGGCCCTGATACGGGGGAATTCGATGCTGGCGAAAGTATCCGACGTGTTCAACGCGGTCCGCATAAAAGGCAGCCCCGTGGGAGAGACATTGTTCTACGGGCGTGGGGCGGGGCGCGACGCGACCGCCAGCGCGGTGGTGGCCGACATCGTGGATGTCTGCCTGAATCTCAAGTTCGGATCCCACAGGAGGGTGCCGTCCTTCAGGATAGGCAGGCAGTTCAGGCACATAATCCCGATGCAGGATGTGAACACCAGATACTATTTGCGGATAAGCGTCCTGGACAGGCCCGGGGTGATAGCCTCGGTGTCGTCGGTCCTGGGGCAGAAGAATATAAGCATATCGAGCATAAGCCAGACGGAGGACAAGCCCGGCGAGACAGTCTCTCTGGTGATTCTCACCCACCAGGCGAACGAGAGGCTGGTCAAGGAGGCCATCGCCGAGATCGAGAGGAACAGCTTCGTGAGGCAGAAGATAACGCTGATAAGAATTGAAGATATGGAGTAGGGGAACAATGGCCAGGCATACTGTTGAGAAGATCGGCGGCACCTCGATGTCGCAGTTCGGCGACGTGATCAGAAACATAATTGTGGGGGAGAGGAAGGGCAAGGAGCTCTACAACAGGATATTCGTCGTCTCCGCATATGGCGGCATAACCGACATGCTTCTGGAGCACAAGAAGAGCGGTGCACCCGGTGTCTATGCGAAGTTCGCGGCCGGCGACAGGACATGGGAGAATTCGCTCGACGACGTGAAGGCCAGGATGCACGAGATAAACGCTGGTTTCGCCAGTCTGGGGCTGGACACAGGCAAGGCCGACCAGTTCGTTGACGAGAGAATCGAGGGGATAAGGAGCTGTCTGAAGGATCTGATGAAGCTGCGTTCGTTCGGGCATCTGCGTCCATCGAACTACCTTCCTGCGACGAGGGAGTTGCTCAGCGCGGCGGGGGAGGCGCACAGCGCGTTCAACTCTGTGCTGATTCTGCAGGGCATGGGTGTCAACGCCATTTTTGTGGACCTCAGCGGATGGAAGGAGGAGGATGTGAAGAGCTTCGACGAGGAGATAAGAAGCTCTTTCAAGGGGGTTGATTTCAGCGGCAGCCTTCCGGTCGCCACCGGATATGTGAAGTGCTCCGAAGGGATAATGAGCACCTTCGACAGGGGCTACAGCGACATCACCTTCAGCAAGATAGCTGTTATAACAGGGGCGTCGGAGGGGGTCATACACAAGGAGTTCCATCTGAGCACCGGCGATCCCAAGCTCATTGGCGTGGACAAAGTGAAGACCATCGGGGCGACGAACTTCGACATGGCCGACCAGTTGGCGGACCTCGGGATGGAGGCAATACACTCACGCGCATCGAAGCGCATGGAGGCGGCGAACATTCCGATAAGGGTGAAGAACACTTTCGACCCCGGGGACCAGGGCACGCTTATCAGCCGCGACTATGTATCGCCGAAACCGCGGGTGGAGATGATATGCGGGCGCAAGGACGTTGTTGCCATCGAGGTGTTCGACTCTGACATGGTCGGCCGGAGCGGATACGACTACGCGCTTCTGAAGAACTTCGCCGATGCCAACATCAGCTATATCGCCAAGAACACGAATGCGAACACCATCACCCACTATGTCCTGGAGAAATCGCCAGGCATAGACCAGTGCGTTGACAGCATAAAGAAGCAGTTCGACTCGATATCGGTGGAGGTGTCGAAAGTGTCCATTGTCTCGGTAATCGGCAGCAACATGAGGCTTCCGGGTTTTCTCTACAGGGCCGCGAAGGCACTCGCCCATGAGAAGGTGAATATTCTGGCGCTGGACCAGTGCATGAGGCAGGTGAACATGCAGTTCATAATATCCCGCGAGGACTTCGAGAAGGCGCAGAAGGCTCTCCACGCCGAATTGGTCGAGAAGGAATGAACCTAATTGCCGCAGCTGGCCGCATTTACCATGTAAATATTCACTGAACCCCGTCGTTCTTGAGACGTTGCGAAGCTTGCCCGCCTCTCTCCACAGGAGAGCCGGCGGGCTCACGTCTTCAGTGAATGTTTACGCTCCGCCGTGGCAAAATGCGTTTGGCATAGTATATTCATAGACCGCCGCTAACAACAAAACAATACGAAGAAACTATGAAAGAAGCGCTTTTGAGATGCCTGTCGGAGAATGCGCGAATGAGCGCTGAGGAGATGGGGAAGAGGATGGGAGTCCGTCCCGCCGACATCGAGAGGGAGATAAAAAAGTTGGAGAAGGCCGGCGTGATAAGGGGCTACCAGGCCATAGTCAACTGTCCCGACAGCGGAACGGGCAGCGTCCATGCCATAATCGAGGTGAAGGTGCGGCCCGAGAGGGAGGGCGGCTTCGACAAGGTGGCCCGCCGGATAAGCAAGTTTCCGGAGGTGGTGTCTGTCAATCTAGTTTCCGGCTCCTTCGACCTCGAAATCGAGATACAGGGCGACAGTCTGCACGAGGTGGCCGGCTTCGTGGCGAGCAAGCTTGCGCCCATAGACGGAGTGCTGTCCACGAACACATGCTTCCTGCTGAGGCGCTACAAGACGGCCGGCAGGATTCTCGACGACGAGGAGGAGTATGAAAGGCTCAAAGTCTCCCCTTGAAAGATCACGGCTCGCAGGCCACGTCGTTTCGCTCCCGAAGAGCGGGATACGCGACTTCTTCGAGCTGGTCAACAACATGGACAACGTCATCTCGCTGGGGATAGGCGAGCCTGACTTCGTGACGCCATGGACTATAAGAGAGTCGGCCGTCTTTGGCATAGAGAAGGGGCACACGAGCTATACATCCAACCTCGGCATGCTCTCTCTCAGAAAGGAAGTGTGCAAGTATCTGTCCAGGAATTATGATGTCGAATACGATCCGGTGAGGGAGTGCATAATCACGGTGGGAGTGAGCGAGGCGCTGGACCTGGTTCTCAGGGCGCTCGTCAATCCCGGGGACGAGATAATCTACCATGAGCCATGCTACGTGTCCTACCGCCCGGAGATAATCATGGCCCACGGCGTGCCGGTGCTCCTCGAGACCGACAGGTCGCGTGACTTCGTCCCCGATCCGGTCAAACTCGAAAAGCTTATAAGCCCGCGCACCAAAGCCATTCTTTTGAACTTTCCATGCAATCCGACTGGTGCTGTTATGGACATGAAGACGCTCTCGGACATTGCGAAAATCGCAAAGACCCGGAACATAGCGGTCATAACCGACGAGATATATTCGGAGCTGACCTACGAGGGCGGGCACCGTTCGATAGCGTCGCTGCCGGGGATGAAGGAAAGGACTGTCTTCCTGCATGGCTTCTCCAAGGCTTTCGCAATGACTGGCTTCCGTCTTGGCTACGCATGCGGTCCATTTGACATTATAGACACTATGATGAAGATACACCAGTATTCGATGCTATGCGCGCCGACCTTGGCGCAGGAGGCTGCGATCGAGGCGCTCCGCGGCGGCCGCAAGGAGATGCTCAGGATGAAGGACGAATACAGGCGCAGGCGCGACCTCATCGTCGGACTGCTCAACGAGGCCGGGCTGGACTGTTTCATGCCGAAAGGGGCGTTCTATGCGTTCCCGTCGGTGAGGAAAACCGGGCTTTCCTCGACCGATTTTGCCAGGCGTTTTCTGGAGTCGCAGAGGGTTGCCGTCGTTCCGGGCTGCGCTTTTGGGAAGTCTGGCGAGGGGCATGTGCGATGCGCCTACGCGGCATCCTACGAGAACATAGCCGAGGCGATGAGGAGAATAAAGAAATTTGTGGATGAAATCTAAGGGATTATTCCAAGCCAATTGCAAAACTCCGGACGCGCAAGCGCGTCCCTTCGTTTTTACGCCGATTTTTCGCAAAATCGGCGTGGAGGGGCATGCTCTTGACACGTATGAAATCACGTGTTGCCATGCCCGCGAAAAGAGTTTTGCAATTACCTCAATTAACAGTCCCTAACCACCTTTTCCCATGCTGTACAAAAAGACGATGCTGGAAACGCTTGCCTTCACCGAGGCGCCCGAGACGCTGAGCTCCTCGAAGATGGAGGAAATGCTCTATCCATTGTATTCCCGCCTGAAGCTTCCGGAGGGGCGGCTCGAGCTGATGACCGGGATAAAGGAGAGGCGGCTCTGGCCGAGGGGAACCAGCCCCAGCGACGCGGCGATCGCCGCCGGCAGGAAGGCACTGTCCAGGACTTCCGTTCCCGTGGAAAAGATCAAGTGCCTGGCGATGTGTTCGGTATGCCGCGACTTTCTGGAGCCGGCCACTGCGACGGTGGTGCACCAGGCGCTGGGGCTGCCCAAGGATGCGCTGGTCTTCGATGTCTCCAACGCCTGTCTTGGCGTGCTCACCGGAATCATTCTGGTCGCGGAAATGATAGAGAGCGGCAGGATCGAAGCCGGGATGCTTGTCGCCGGCGAGAGCAGCCGCGCCCTCATCGAGAGCACGATATCGCTTCTCAACAGCGACAAGAATATCACGCGGGCCGGAGTGAAGAGACATTTCTCCTCGCTGACCATCGGATCGGGTTCCTTCGCCGCGATAATATCCTCCGCGGAGACATCCCCCGGAGCCCACAGGATAATCGGGGAGAAGTCCGGGGCATACACCGAACATAATTCGCTCTGCAGAGGCAGCGGCGACGCGGGAATGCTCGACGGGTCGAGCATCTTCATGAACACCGATTCGGAGACCCTCATGCTCAAGGGAGTCGAGGCCGCGGCGGACAACTGGGAGAACTTCAAGCGGGAGCTGTCGTGGAACGACTCCACGCCGGACCTTGTCTGCACGCATCAGGTCGGCTCGGCCCACAGGAAGATGCTCTTCGAGAGGCTCGGGATTCCGCCCGAAAAGGACTTTCCATCCATCGAGAGACATGGTAACATGGGGTCGGTGTCGTGCCCGGCCACGCTCGCCCTCGCAGAGGAAAGCGGCCTGACCAGCCCCGGCTGCAAGGTGGCCCTGCTCGGGATCGGAAGCGGGATAAACTGCACGATGATTGGGGTGGAATGGTGAAGAGCATTGACGAAATAAAGGATATCTATCCCTTCCGTGAGAACTACCACGTGCTGAAGAGCGGACTCAAATACCACTATGTTGACGAGGGCGGGGGAGATGTGGTGGTCATGCTGCACGGCAACCCCAGCTGGTCTTTCCTTTTCAGGAGGCTGATATCGGCGCTTGCCGGCAGATACAGGGTGATAGCCCCCGACCACATCGGCTTCGGGCTTTCCGACAAGCCCGAGGGCTTCCAATACAGGCTTGAGACGCACATAGACAATCTGGACGACTTTCTCGAGTCGCTCAAGATCGAGAGGATGACACTTCTTATGCACGACTGGGGCGGTCCGGTCGGATTCGGCTATGCCGAGCGCCATCCGGACAAGATAAGGAGCCTGATAATATCCAACACGGCGGCGTTCACCTTCGACTGGATGCCGTTCCGTCTCAGGCTCTGCAGGATGCCGTTGATCAGCGACTTCCTTATCAGGCGGATGAACCTCTTTGCGAGATTCGCGACTTTTATGACGACGGTCAAGCCGATGGAAAGGCGGGTCAAGGACGCATATCTTTTCCCCTTCCCGACACCATCGTCGCGGACTGGGATATACCGCTTCGTGCAGGACATACCCATGTGGCCGGAGGACCAGTCATACGAGCTTCTCGTCCAGCTCGAGCATTGCCTCTGGGTCTTCAGGGAGCGCCCCGTATGCATTCTCTGGGGGATGAAGGACTGGTGTTTCAAGAGGAGATTCCTGAAGCGCTGGAGGCAATACTATCCCGAGGCCGAATGCCACAAGCTGAAGGATGCCGGGCACTTCCTCTATGAGGATGAACCGGAGAAGACCATCGCCATAATATCCGACTTCATGGCCAGAACATCAGGAGCCAAATGAAAAGGATGGCGAAGACATTGTGCGGGACTTGCAGCGCAACCCTGGACGTGTCCGAACTCGAGCCTCTCACCCCGTTCAAATGCCCGGGCTGCGCGGCCGAGCTCTATTCCCCGGCCGTGCTCGGGCATCTGCGTCTGGACAGGCCTCTCGGCAAGACGGGATGCTTCAGCGCATACGACGGCTTCGACGCGAAAAACAACATATACACGACACTACTATGCTTGGACGGGGAGAAGTGCCAGCAATGCCGCATCGGCAACATTGTTGCCGCCGCCGAAGACGAGCTGGACAAGATGTCCGGTCTGGCGCATCCGAACATATGTCCGGTCAGTGGACACTGGATGGTGGACGGGTATTTCATCGTGGGAAGTCCAATGATGGATGGATTTGATTTTTCGGAATACAAGCCCTCCGGGCAGGGGCTTCTAG
>DYMC01000334.1 GCA_020721745.1 Lentisphaera sp.
CGTCGAAGCCCTGCGCCGCGCTCGGCCGCAGGAAATATCGGTGGAATGAAGCGGGTAGGCGAAGGCATTGCCTTCGCCTACTCACTTCTCGAATTTTTGGGGCAACCCTAAAATCTTAACGCAAAGTCGCTAAGATGCAAAGTATTTGTTTACCGCCGAGAACGCAGAGAGCGCTGAGATAACTGAACGGGAAAATCTTGACCAGATCACGGAGAGCATGATCGGTGCCGCTATTAAAGTGCATCGCGCTCTGGGGCCTGGCCTTCTGGAGTTGGTATATGAAGCCTGTCTGGCTTTTGAATTGGCCCAACGCGGCCTGAAGGTGGAACAACAGAAACTCCTGCCCGTGGTCTATCGGGAGGTCAAGCTGGATTGTGGCTATCGCCTGAATCTTCTCGTCGAAGAAGCGGTCATTGTTGAGGTGATGCCGATTCATTAGGCTCAGTTGCTTTCCTACCTGAAGCTTTCTGGTTGCAAGGTGGGCTTGCTGATCAACTTCAATGTCAGGTTCCTGAAGGATGGCATTCGCCAGGTGGTGAATGACTTCCCAGCTTCTCTGCGTTCTTCGCGGGCTCTGCGGTAAACAGATACGACGCAAAGATAGGCCTCAGGCAACAGTGACCGCTGACCCCCAAACTACCCAACCACCCAACTACCGAATTACCGAACTACTCAACTATGTCTGAAGAACTCGCCCTCCAACGCATCCGTGCAGCCGCTCAAAGCGACGCCACCACGCTCGACCTGTCGGGACTCGGCCTGACCGCCCTGCCGCCGGAAATCGGGCATTGTCCGCATTGCGAGCACTCGACCTGGGGGACAACCAACTCACCGCCCTGCCGCCGGAAATCGGCCAATTGTCCGCATTGCAAACTCTCAACCTGCGGGGCAATCAACTCACCGCCTTGCCGCCGGAAATCGGGCAATTGTCCGCATTGCAAACTCTCTTCCTGGTCGGCAACCAACTCACCGCCCTGCCGCCGGAAATCGGGCATTGTCCGCATTGCGAGCACTCGACCTGGGGGACAACCAACTCACCGCCCTGCCGCCGGAAATCGGCCAATTGTCCGCATTGCAAACTCTCAACCCTATTTTTCGCACCTTACCAAGAGAACAGAGAGATAAAGACAAAACCATCA
>DYMC01000123.1 GCA_020721745.1 Lentisphaera sp.
AGTAACTACTGCAAGCCGCAGCTAACGAAGTAGATGTGGCAAATGCGGCCAACCCCGAAGGGGTTGAAAATCGCAAAAAAGTCGTCAACCCAAAAGGTTGACGGATCAAAAAATATAACAACTTAATTATCATAAACTTAAGTAAAAACGCGATTTTCAACTGCTTTTTCTAGGATCATTGATCTTGGATATTGCCTCAATCTTCTGGACTCCAAGTCTGTTGACATCGTAAGGCAAGGACATAAAACGCTATTGGATGTGTACAGAGTATCTAGATTCCCCAGCTTGCCCGAAAACAAGAAGGTCGAAGACGGATGTCCTATGCTGAGCCATCTGGACTGCGCTGTCATCGAGGTAATCCATCAATATAGACAAGACAACAAGGAAAAACCTTTTGATTCTGTGAGAGCCATGTTCCCGGAAGAGATGCCGATATATGAGAATTCAGGATTTCTCGAGAAAAATCACATACAAATATGCGTTAGAAATCCCAACTGCATTAAGGGGTATTTCAGATTGCTTGATACAATCCCCGAATATTCTCTCCCCTGACATCAAGTTCCGGCAATTTCCGGTCCTATCATTTTTTTTATTTTTTACCAGGCATTTGTTCCCCTAGATTTTTATCGGTATGAACCTGCGTGATTAGAGCAGGTAGTTTTTTCAAATAGTTTGCTTCGGTGAATAAAGCTATTTTTGACAATGCTAAAAGCAAAATTGAATTCCCCCCGATCAGTGGCATATTACCCCGAGCCAATTGCAAAATTGCCTTTTTAAAGGATCGCCAGCCCTATGGCTGGCTCTAATGCCGGTCATAAGACCGGCGTTCCAAAGGCAATTTTGCAATTGGCTCACCCCAAAAATCCAAGGGATATTGGATAAATCGGTGACTCCCCGTGAAGCTATCCGACAAGACAGCATATGATTTATTTTTGCAAACCGGCGACTTCAGCGCCGGAAAAGAACTGGTGCTCAGCAAGGAGACCAGACGCAACATATTCTATCTGGTCGTCGCAGGGCATATCGTCTTCTTCGGCATGCCGATAGCCCTCTCGTATCTGCAGAAATTCTTCATCCCCAAAAAACAGCCCATGATATCCGTCAAACTCTTCGAAGAACCGAAAGCAAAGCTTCCGCCCGCAATTGAAAAACCTAGCCCCGAACCTCCTAGGCCGGAGCCCCCCAAGCCCGAGCCTCCCAAGCCGGAACCGCCAAAACCGGAGCCCCCCAGGCCGGAGGTAAAAAAGCCCAAGCCGGAACCGAAACCAAAGCCGAAGCCTGTCAAATCCGCAGTGAAAGTCCCGGCCGAAAGACCAAAGCCAAAATGGAAGCCGGTTGACCCGAAGGAGATAAAGAAATCAACGGAGGTGGTCAAGGCCAACAATCCCAAACCCCCGGCCATCAACAGCTCAAAATTGAGAGATAAACTGCTCAAGATCCAGCCGCAGGGGACGACTGCAACAGTCTCCGGGCCTACTACAGCAATGACTCAACCTCTGGATTACTACGACAGGGTCTCGGCATACCTCTATGAAATCTGGGTGCAGCCTTCGAAGATGGAGCTCAAGGGCGGCCGTCCGAAAGTGTCCGTGTCCATATCCCTTGACGCCTCGGGAAGGGTCCTCTCAAGCTCGATCAAGGCGAGAAGCGGCGTGGCCTCCATGGATTCCTCCGTCGAGGAACTCCTCAAGAAACTCTCAAGCCTGCCAGCCCCACCCTCCGGCGCAATGTCCTTCGATGTCTCCCTCGAAATCAGCGAATAAATCCTGCAAGGAACGCCCTCATCGCCTCCTCCGCCGCGGAGGCGAGCAGCCTGCGCGCATTCCTCATGGCATATTCCAAACTGGCCGGGCCTCTGCATGTGGGGAATATCGCGTCCATTCCGATCTCGTGCAGTCTCCCGGCATCGTCCCCCAGCGAACCGCACAATGCGATGCACCGCACTCCGTGCCGTCTTGCGATTTTCGCAATCTCGGCGGGGGCCTTCCCGAAAGCGGTCTGGAAGTCAATCCTGCCTTCGCCAGTGAAGACCAGATCGGAACCCCGGATCTTCCTCTCCACATCTAGAGCGTCAAAGACGATGTCGGTCCCCTTGCTCATCCGCGCACCGAGAATCGCATGGAAGGCCCCGCCTACCCCGCCTGCCGCCCCGGCTCCCCTCATCCCGGCGATCCCCACGCCAGTGCAGGCCTCGACCACCCTTGCGAAATTCGCAAGCCCTTTTTCCAGCTGGAGAACCTGCGCCTTGTCCGCGCCCTTCTGAGGGGCGTAAACTCTCGCCGCGCCCTCCGCGCCAAGAAGCGGATTCTCCACATCGCAGGCGATCTGGATTTCCAACGATGCGACGCTTCTATCCACGCGGGAGCAGTCCAATTTGCGAATTTCGCGGAGATTTTCCGGGATTGCATCGAGCTCGCGGCCGGACTTGTCCAGAAATTTCACTCCCAGCGCCGAGAGGGCGCCGATTCCGCCCTCGCATGTGGCGCTGCCGCCGATTCCGAGAATGACTTTTCTTGCCCCGGCACGAACGGCATGCAGTATCAGTTCACCAGTTCCGCGGCTTGTCGCCATCATCGGATTTCTTTCGCCGTCCTTCAGGAGGGCGAGCCCCGATGCGAGCGCCATCTCCACAACGGCCGTCTTTTTCTCCCGCATGTAGGCGAAGCCCGCCACTATTCTTCTCCCGAGAGGATCGGACACGCGAGCCCTCCTGCGCCCTGCGATTTTCGCAGATAGGAAAGCCTCGACAAGGCCGTCACCCCCGTCCGCGACTGGAAGGACTTCGATTTCAAAGTTTCCCTTTATCCTTTTCAGTCCCGATTCGATCGCCCTGGCGGCCTCGATCGCCGCGAGCGACCCTTTGAATGCATTTGGCGCTATCAATATCTTCATAATTTCTCCGGGCATTGCTTTTTGGCGATGGTAAAACTATATTAAGAGGTTTTAAATGCAATGTCTCCAAGCACTAAAATGCGTGGGAAGCTCAAATGCTAGTGATGCTGATGAGAACGGCCGAGGCGGTTCATCCGTCTTCCGATGTCCGCGACTCCGAACGCGGGATCACGGAGTCTGGCAGAGGCGACGCATCCTACGCGGCTGCGTTCATGAAATCGCTCGGTCTCGAGCCGAAGCTGATAATATGCAGTCCCTTCAAGCGCACGAAGGAGACAGCCGAGACCATTTCAGCGAATCTTCCGGACCCTCCTCCAGTCCAGATCGCACCCTCGATAATGCCAGGCGCCGGCGTGGGCGAGATAATGAAGGCAATCAAGTCGAGAGTGGAATGCGGCGACCAGGACTGGATACTCGCCGTGGGCCACGAGCCGGACATAAGCTCCTGCCTGAAGGAACTCCTCAAGGATTCCGGCGACTACAGCATCCCTGTTGAAAGCGGGACATTGGTCGGCATTGATCTCAACTGCCGCGAAGGGATAGTCAGGGGAAAACTGATATTCACCTTCTCGCCGATGGCGATGAGAAGCTAGTGCTCCATATACAGGCGGAAGAAACAGCTTGACTTGCCATTCTCCCGAACGCATCGGCAAGGCCTGCTGACCATGGGCAGGAATCGAGTTCGACTTTGCGATGGTGTGGTGTATATTCCCGGTTGCAAGTAATTTGAACATCAGTGTTCGCCAAATGCAAAACTATTTTTTTTCACACGGGGGATGACATGAAGAGAAAACTTCGCATGGGGATGGTCGGAGGAGGACCGGGAGCGTTCATAGGGGAGGTCCATAGGAAGGCCGCAAGGCTCGACGGCAAGATAGACATTGTCGCCGGCGCCTTCGACATCAACCCGGAGAAGAGCAGGCAGATGGGCAGGGAGCTCTGCATATCCCCGGAAAGAACCTACAACGACTACAAGGAGATGATACGCAAGGAGAAGGCGCTCGGGGAGGATGCGATTGACTTTGTGGCCGTCACCACTCCAAACAACTGGCACTTCCCGATCGCAAAGGACTTCCTCGAGGCCGGCTTCAACGTGATGTGCGAAAAGCCCATGACCATGACACTCGCGGAAGCAAGAAAGCTCAGGGACATCGTGAAAAAGACTGGAAAAATCTTCGGCCTCATGCACAACTACACCGGCTATCCCATGGTGAAGCTCGCCCGCGACATGGTGAGGCAGGGCGACATCGGCAAAATCTACAAGATAGTGGTCCAGTATCCCCAGGGATGGCTGGCAAAGCCCATCGAGCGCGAAGGCCAGCAGCAGGCCGCCTGGCGCACGGACCCGAAGCAGAGCGGAGCGGCGGGATGCATAGGCGACATCGGCACACACGCCGCGAATCTCGCAGAATACATTTCGGGACTCAAGATCACCGAGATATGCGCCGACATCACGAGCTTCATCCCGGGCAGGCCGCTCGACGACGATGGCAACTGTCTCCTCCACTTCGACAAAGGAGCGAAAGGGCTGCTCCACGCCAGCCAGGTCTCCATCGGGGAGGAGAACAACCTCGCAATATGGATCTATGGCGACAAGAGAAGCCTCGAATGGCATCAGGAACACCCCAACTACCTGTATGTAAAGGAAATAGACGCACCCGTCCAGATATGGAAGCGCGGCAACGGATACGTCGGCAAAAAAAGCCCCGCCGCCGCGAGATGCACAAGAATTCCGTCCGGACATCCCGAGGCCTTCCTCGAAGCCTTCGCGAACAACTACCTCAACTTCGCCGACTCCCTGCTCTGCAGGGTCGAAGGGAGGAAAATCCCGGCGGACTACCTCGACTTCCCGGGCGCGGACGAGGGCGTGAGAGGCCTGGCCTTCATCGAAACGGTGGTGAAAAGCTCCAAGGCCAGGAAGTGGCTCAAGATGCCACAGGCATAGGGCATGAAAAAATATCTCAAGTCAACCGAGGCGGCAAAGTATCTGGGAATTTCCAGATCAAGCCTCTCCAACTGGGTCCGCCAGAAGCTGCTCTCCGTCGGGACAACCCCGGGCGGCCACTACCGCTTCACAAAGGATGAACTCGACAAGTTCGCCCAGAAAAGAGGCTTCGAGGTCTCGGGAAGCATAGAAAGCGAGCAGACCCGGATACTAGTCATAGACGACGACAAGATGTTCAGGCGATTTATATCCGAAGCCCTCGATGTCTTCGACGGCTACGAGCTCCGGGAGGCGAAGGACGGAATGGAGGGCGCGCTCATCCTCGGCTCGTGGAACCCGGACCTGGTCATAGCCGACCTGCGAATGCCCAACATGAACGGAATCGAATTCTGCCGGCTGCTGAGAAAAAACGAAAACACTGCCGACATCGAGGTCATCGTCGCAAGCGCATATCTCTCGGACGAAGTCAAGGAGGAGCTCTCAAGGCTCGATGTCAAGATCATCCTCGAAAAACCTGTCCGCCTCGCCGCAATCGTCGCCGCAATCGAAAAATGCACCGGAATGAAACTGAAGTAAATGAGGCGATTTCAAAAGTAAGAGTTCAGCAGACCGCGTCCCCTTGCTGAACGCTTACTCCCCGTCTTGATTTCCACGCCTTCGGGTGATATTGTTCCGGCATGAAAACAACTGCTGCTCTCTCTATTCGGCTTTTCTGCCTACTTGCCTTCTCCGCCAACGGCGGAGAGATGCTCTACGTGGCGGACACATCCATCGCGGGAGGGGACAAGCCCCGGGAGATCGAAGTCGGAGAATTCTCCTTCAGTTCACACACGCAGGAAGGAAGGATCTATTGCGTGATCGAGTTCAAGGAGGAAACCGAAAGGCGCTCCCACAAGTCCTGGGTATGGGATCCCCTCTCGCAGCACTACAGACAGGACGAGGACAGGGAATGTTCATTCTCAATCCTGATCGAATCGGACGATGCGAAATTCGCGGATATCTGGCTCTGGCGATCCTATATGAGCGACCCTGCCGGCATAGCCGAAGACATGTTCGCCTTCCCAAAGGCCGATGGAACCCTCTCCCCCGCGCTCGATGATGGGGGCCCATGCTGGGAGAGCGTCTACTACGAGGGCTTCGTAGGCCAAAAACTACCCAGGTTCAAACTCCAGAAAGCATCGGGAAGCTATGCGGATGTCTCCGCAACCGCCATCTGGAAGGACGGGAAATGGCGCGTGACCCTGTCCCGCCCCCTCTCGACCGGAAACAAGGACGACATCGTGTTCAGACAGGGCACGGAATATAGGATATCCATGGCAAGAGGACTGCCGGGGAAAATTCCCGAACCGGCCTTTAAATTCCGGATGGGGAAAATCCAAGGCGACGATGCAGGTGCAATCCCCCTTCCATCGGCCAAAAGCCACAGCGTTGGAGAAAAATGATGAAGTTCTCGGTAGTCATGCCGGCCCACAACGAGGAGGGATGCATAGGCTCCACCCTTGAAACCCTCTGCGCAAAACTCCAGGAGGAGGGCTTCAGCTACGAAATCGTGGTGGTGGCCGACCACTGCAGCGACAACACAGCTCAACTAGTTGCGAAATTCGCAGAAGCCAACCCCGCTGTCAAATGCGTGGAGAACCACGCCAAGCCCGGCTTCGGAATGGCCGTGCGAGCCGGCCTCGATGCATATACGGGAGATGCCGTTGCCATATTCATGGCCGATGCAAGCGACAGTCCGGACGACCTCTGTGTCTACTTCCGCAGAATCGAGGCGGGGGCCGACTGCGTCTTCGGCTCAAGGTTCGTCCCGGGAGGAAGGGTGGTTGACTACCCCCTCCATAAACTCATCCTCAACAGACTCGGCAACTGGCTGATAAGAATGATTTTCAGGCACGGACTGAACGACACTACCAACGCGTTCAAGTGCTATCGCAGAGAGGTGATAGACATCTGCCGCCCCTTCCTCTCACCACATTTCAACCTCACCGTGGAACTCCCGCTCAAGTCCTTCATACGGGGATATGGTTTCGAGATTGTCCCAATAAGCTGGCACAACCGAAAAACCGGCGTGTCCAAACTCAGAATCCGGGAGATGGGCTCAAAATACTTCTTCATCATCCTATACTGCCTGCTCGAAAAACTGATGGTCAGCAGAGACTACCACAAGGACTGGAACTAACCCGTTTTTCCTGCGAAAAACGGGTTAGGGGGCACAAACAGCCCACGCTGAAGCTGTGAACTCCAACAAAAATACCCTAACTTAGCCCGTTTTTCGCAGGAAAAACGGGCTTTAGCCCAAATTTCTTCGTTTTCCAA
>DYMC01000335.1 GCA_020721745.1 Lentisphaera sp.
CTAGCAGACACAAGGAATGATCGGGAACTCCGTGCAATCCGGAGGCGGTCGCGCCACTGTATTTGGATTTTGTGATTTGCCGATCTGGGAATCTGGTGACTTGAGAAGCATCAATCACCCAATCATCAAATCACAAAATGTCCAAGAGCCAGACCTCGCCATTCCTGGAAGTCGTTGATGTCTCCGCGCCAGGGACAGGTCGGCACGCCATGCGTGTTTTTTCCTCCGTTCCCGCCCGGGGACGGAGTTTTTTTTTGCGCGTAAACAAAAAAAAGGATGGCAAAAATGTTCGTTCACACAAGTCCCTTCTCTGCAAATCTTCCGGCATTCCATGGAAAGACAAAAGCCATATCCAGAGCATTGCGGCGGAAACATCTGGTGACGATACCTGTGAGGGCATCGGAAACACGGATCGCATTCACGTTGATAGAACTTCTCGTCGTAATCGCGATCATCTCGATTCTGGCAGGGATGCTTCTGCCGGCATTGTCTGCGGCAAGGGAGATCGCGAGGACCAGATACTGCGCCAACAACATCAAGCAGTATTGCTACGCGATGGAGATGTATCGGAACGAAAACAACGCATATTTCTCCCCCACCGCCACAACCAACCCGCCGGAGCATCCAAGCTATAGGAAGCAATACGCCGAATACATCTTTGGCTACGACGACTACGTGGGGACCACGATGGATGCGTCAAAAAGTAAAATTCTACAGTGCCCCACCTGGGCTTCGAAGGGAGAAAAAGACGGGCCCTTCCTGACCGACGGCCACGGGGGATACTACATGTATTCCTACAATTACAACTACAACTATATCGGTAAAGGCAATGCTCCAATCAGGGATACTGTCGTGAGGAACCCCGCCTACACTCTTCTTTTCGGCGAGCCCGGATATGTCTACGGCTTCGGGGCGAACACAAGGATAGCAGGGGCGGTGAGCATGACCGCCCCCTGGTTTGACCGCCCCGGCGCCCTGCCGGTAGGCGGAGAAGGCACGCAGTATCTGCGCCACATGAAGGAACACGCAACGAACGTCGGCTGGTGCGACAGCCATGTCGAAACGCTGAGAAAGGGCGAGTGCTCTCTGGCAAAACAGCCCTACCGCAGATTCAACCAGTCCGT
>DYMC01000336.1 GCA_020721745.1 Lentisphaera sp.
TATCCCTTAGCGGGCTTTCGGGGATGACGCCCTTATCTTCGATGAGCGTCACTTCGGCGGGGAACTCGCGCGTTCCCAGGCAGGGGGCGTGGAAATGCTGTCCCTGTCGCAGTCGGCGCAATACGATGTTGTAATGCCCTTCCTCGGTGTCGCGCTCACCCCATTCCTTCTCTACCTTCTCGAAGTGCGCTTCGATGACGTAATCCACATCCTTCAGAACCATGGCGGCGCGCTGCTGGCGGGCTTCGGTGGCGGCGATATAAAGCGGCTTGTTTGCCCCTTTCATCACCTGCAAGGCATTATCCACCGATGCTTTGTCGCTCACCTCGTTGCGGCGGATGTTGGTGAACTGGATTTCGCTCAGGACGTGGATTTTGTCAATCACCCAGCGGATGGCGGGCTTCCAATAGACCGCCTCGATGATGCCGCGTGCCGCCGACGGGGTGATGACGTCGTAACTGACGCGCTCCACTTTCATTTCGGGACGGGTGAACAGGGCGTAGGGTCCCTGTACGCGGATGGTGATACCGTATCCCATAAGTTGAACCTCCTTTCAGATGTTGTCATTGCGAGCCCCGCAGGGCGAAGCAATCTCCTCGTAACAGGGGATTGCTTCGGGCGGAAGAACACCGCCCTCGCAATGACAAATTAGAATAACAACCCATCCCCGCCGCCGCTTTCGGGGACGAGCAGACCTCTATCGGGGTCATAGTATGCTTGCATGGAGTCAGGGTTGAGAACATGATAGGTGTCGTCAATGGTCAAAATCACTCCTTTCGAACTGAGTTTGTCGAACTCGCCCTCGAAAATTGAAACCGTATAGGGCTGAAGTTTCCGCAGGGTGGAGAATGGATAGTCGGTATGTTTCAATTCTTCGATAAAACGTTCTGCCTCCTTGTTGTAAGGGATAATCACCGTCTCGGTCGGGTCTTCGATGATTCGGAATGCCTGCGCCGCTGTCTCGAAACTGAACCTGCCCTCCTGGCTGTCAAAACATTCCAGGATGCGCTTGAAGTCGAACGAGATGTTCGGGTCTTGCAGGTCATACAACCGCCCAAAAAACGCTGCGATGGCGGGAATGGAAATCGGCGCCTCGGCGTGGTCGCGCAAGACCATGCGGGC
>DYMC01000124.1 GCA_020721745.1 Lentisphaera sp.
ATCGGCGTAAAAATGGAGGGACGCGCTTGCGCGTCCGGAGTTTTGCAATTACCTCTAATGATATTCTTGGGACTTCGCTTGACACATTCAGCGCTCATTATTCATCATTCAGCGCTATTGACCTCAGTTCCTTTGGCGAAGCCGATCCTTCTGTTCCCGAAAGCGAAGCTTTCTTTACCGGGAAGCCTATGCTTCACGGTATGGGCTATGCGTTCCTCTTCGGCATCTAGCGTTTTAGGTTTGACCGGCGGAATTCGGATGGCGGCATTCCGGTCGAGCTCTTGAATCTTCTGCTGAAGTGGAAGGGGTCGTAGAAGCCGAGTTCTTCTGCGATTTTCGCGACCGGGGTATTGGTCGAGCATAGTTTTTCCGATGCGATTGCGATTTTCGACCGCGTGATGTAGTCCTTGGGTGATATTCCGAAGCGTCTTTTGAAGAGACGCCTGAAATTGACCTCGCTCATTCCGCAGAATTCTGACATCTCCTTCACGCTCCACCATTTGCGCGGGAACTTTTTTATCTGCCCGATGAGCAGGTCGAAGTCCTGCCGCTTTTTATCCCCCTCTCCGATGGAGCCCAGATGCAGATCGCAGATGAACTTCTGAAGCGCGATGTTCGCCTGGAGCTGGCTTTCGTCCCGTGGGTCTGCCGCGAGCTCGATTATCGGAAGCAGCGCCCTCTCCGTGCCGAACTTGAAAATCCCCCTCCTGAACACGCCGCTTCGGCAGAGCATGTCCGCCACAGGACCGTGGAAACACAGAGAATCCTCCGTGTAGAAATCATCATCGCCCCCGTAGAAATGCAGATGCCCGGGCGTGGTGCATAGGATGGAGCCGGGCGGGACGGGATTCTCGCCGCGCTCCTTGTCCCAGTGGAGACCGCGCCCTTCGAACATGTGCGAGATGCAGTAGAACTCGAAGTATCGTGGTGTCATCTTTGTCGCCGGCGGAGATTTGCCGCCCCTGATTGAAAGGCATATTCTCAGTCCATAGTTCCTGTGGAATGTGGTCTCTCCCGGGGTTATCCTGTGCACCGGCGGGGTCTGCTCGATTTTGTCATATCCTTTGATCGTTTTATCCATGTAAAATTTCTTCTCGTGGTATAAATTTAGCGGATGTAGAAGAAAAATCAAAGGAGTTTTATCAATGAAGAATGAAAAAATCAGGATTGGCGTGATAGGGACTGGCGGAAGAAGCAAGGATGTGGTGAGAAGACTGTTAAATACATGGAATCAGATCGAGATATCTTCCGTGTTTGATCCTGACGGGAGCCGGGTGAAGGATTTTCTGGCCGCGACGAAAAGCGAGGGCGCGAAGGTCTGCGGACGCTTCGAGGATGTCGCCTGCGACAAGAACGCCTCGTGGGTGATGGTCTTCTCTCCGAACTGCTACCACATGGAGCACATAGTGGCATCGTTCGAGGCCGGCAAGCATGTCTTTTCGGAGAAGCCGCTCGCCACGACGATAGAGGACTGCAAGCGGATATACGATGCGCACAAGAGGACCAGGCTCATATTCGCGACTGGCTTTGTGCTGCGCTATGCGCCGATATACCGCAAGGCGAAGGAGATACTCGAGTCGGGAAGGCTTGGCAGGATAATCAGCCTGGCGGCGAGCGAGAACATAGCCCCCGACCACGGCGCATACATCATGAAGAACTGGCGCAGACTTGCGAAATTCGCAGGCCCGCACATCCTGGAGAAGTGCTGCCACGACCTCGACCTGCTGAACTGGTTCACCGAGTCGCTTCCATCGAAGGTGTCGTCCTTCGGCGGCCTGGACCTTTTCAAGGCGGAGAACGCGGGTCTTCCGGAAAGGCTCGGAGAGGCCGGCAGGAAGGCCTTTGCCGGGTGGCACGATCCGGCCGGGGAGAAATGCCCGTTCAAGTCGGACAAGGACATAATAGACCACCAGATCTCGGCGATGCTCTACCGCAGCGGGGTGAGCGGCGGTTTCCACGCGACGCTGTCGAATGCGATTCCGGAGCGCAGGATATACTTCTCATGCTCGGAGGGGACCATGATCACGGAGCTCTACTCGCAGACGCTGAAGTTCGCGAGGATCGGAGAGAAGGAGGAGGAGCTGTCCTTCAAGGGCGACCTTCATGGCGGGGGGGACACGGTCTTGGCGAAGGAGCTCGGCGAGGCGATGATTCAGACGAAGCAGCCTCCGTCGGGCGGAGAGGAGGGCTTGTGCAGCTCCGTGGTCGCCCTCGCGATGGACGATGCCCGCGTCAAGGGCGCCGTTGTTGACCTCGAACCGATCTGGAAGAGGCTAGGACAGAATTGAGAGGAAGTGAAGCATGGACAAGATAGAGGATCGTGCGTAAATATTCACTGAAATGACGGGGTTCAGTGAATATTTACTACCTCAGGTCGTTTTCCTGTGAAAAACGGGCCAGTCACGATCAAGGATGGACAGTTCGTGGAGATGGACGGGGCGAACGGGGCGGTCAGGATCACGGGGTAGCGATCCGGGGTTATCTGGAGAAGACTTTCCTGAGGAGGTCGCTCGTGCGGGCGGCTGGATTCCTGCGGATTTCAGCCTCCTCCGATGCGATTACGGAGAAGAGGCCGTCGAGTGTCTTGTCGGCGATGTAGTTGTCGAGGTCGAACTTGGGCTTTGATGTCAGCGGAATGGCATTGTATCTGTCCATGAGGCCATTGTAGGCCTGGACCAGACCCACCTTGTTCATGTTTTCGCGGACCAGCGGCATGAAAAGCTTTTTCAGTTCTTCACCTGTGGTTCTGCGGAAATATTCAGTGGCTGCATTTTCAGGTCCGTCAAGTATCCTCCTCGCGTCGTCGAATGTCATCTCACGGATGGCTTTCATGAAGACCGGCCTTGCGGATGCGCTGGCCGATTCGGCAGCGCTGTTCATCTTGTTCTCGAAAGAGTCCACCATCGTGCCGAGGCCGAGCTTCCGGAGGGTGTCTGTCGCCGATTTGATTTCGGATGGAACTGTGATCCGGAGGGTCTTGTTGTTGTTGAATCCGCCGAGATCCGAGAGCCGATCCACTGAATTTTCCGTTCCCACGGACAATGCCTCCTTCAGTCCTCCGACCAGCGTTTGGGTTGAAAGGCCTTCTTCCCCGACGAGATGTTGGGTCAGGTCCTGGATTACATTGCATGAGGTGAGGATTGCGAAAATCGCAAAGACTGCGAGATGCCTGAGGAGGCCGCCGCGGTAAAAGTAAGCGGACATTTTTATCGCCTTCCCTTTAGCTTGCCCTTCTTGAGGAATCCGTCGTAGTTGCGCATGAGGAGATGTGATTCCATCTGGCTGAGTGTGTCGAGCATGACACCGACGATGATGAGGAGGCTTGTTCCGCCGAAGAAGGATGCGACCATATACGGGATTCCGAGTCCCTTGTAGAGGAATGTCGGGAAAAGTGCCAGGAATGTGAGGAATATGGCACCTGCGAAGGTGACCCTGGTCATGGTCTGGTCGAGGAATTCGGCGGTGGGCTTGCCCGGGCGTATTCCCGGGACGAATGCGCCTTCCTTCTTGAGGTTTTCCGCAACCTGGAGGGGATTGAACATGTTTGCGACCCAGAAGTATGACATCACGAGAATGAGAATTCCGTAGACGATCATGTAGACAGGGTGGCCGTGGCTAAAATAGGGGATGAGGTTTCTAACGAAGTCGAGAGGGATGTATGAAAGAATCATCTGTGGGAACATGAGGATGGCGCTGGCAAAGATTATAGGCATGACGCCGGAGAAGTTTACCTTGAGAGGTATGTATGTGGAGCCGCCGGCCATCTTGTTGAACCCGACTATCCTCTTGGCCATCTGGATGGGTACCTTCCTCTGTCCCTGTGTGAGGATGATCGTGGCGCCAGTCACGACAACGAAGATGAGGACGAGCAGAAAGACGTGGACGGGTTTGAAAGGGATGCCGGAGCTCATCCCGCCGCTGACGGCCATGTCGTAGAGGCCGTAGAATGCCGAGGGCATTCTTGCGACGATGTTCACGGTGATGATAAGGGATGCGCCGTTGCCTATGCCATATTTGGTTATCTGCTCTCCGAGCCACATGATGAACATGGTTCCGGCGGTGAGCATTATCACTGTCATGGGGACGAAGATATATTTGTTCTGTATTATCACCAACGGCTGAGCCGCATGCTGCATTCCGAGGCGGGAGGGGTCTATCATTGCGATGGCCGCCATTGCGCCCTGCACTATGCATATTATGACGGTCAGATATCTGGTGTATTGGGTTATCTTCTGTCTTCCGGACTCGCCTTCGCGGGCCATCTTCTCGAGGGAGGGGATGACCGGCATGAGGAGCTGCATGATGATGGACGCCGAGATGTAGGGCATGATGCCGAGGGTCGCCACGGCGAAGTTCTCCAGCGCACCGCCGGTGAAGAGGTCGAACATGCCGAGGAAGCCGCCCGCGGCGGAATCGGAACCCTTCAGATCCTTGAAATACTGTGTCAGCGCCTTGGGATCAATTCCCGGGCACGGGATTGCGGCGGCTATCCTTGTGAGGGCGACTATCCCCAGCGCTATGAGGATGCGCTGGCGGAGATCCTTTATCTTGAAGCTGTTGGTGAAGGCTGAAAACATATTTACTCCCCTTTGTTTTTCCGAAATCTCAAATACATTCTGATTTAACCTTTGATATTTATTTGGACTGCAAGAAGGGAGCTTTCTCCCTTTTTGCATTTTTGTTTAGTAAATATTCACTGAAAGGACGGGGATCAGTGAATATTTACGGCTCGGCGAAGCGATGCCTATACTCGAAATACTTCCCCGGTCCGCTTGTCGCCCGTCAAAGTAAACCTTCTTTCTTTTTTGTCAAACGCGGCACGGAAACTTTTTAATCCCGACTTTCCATGCTGGGGATGGCTGTCCCCGGCCACGCGGAGTTTTGAAATCAGCTCATTGGGGGAACTTTTATTTAATAGCTTTGGACCTTTTCAAGATTTTCATGAATGTTTCTCCCAGGCCTGGGATGAGCTGTTTGTCGGGCAGCGGCAGCGAGAGATATCTGCCGAGTTCCCAGGCTTGGTCGTGCGCTCCGGTGTCTGAGCCGAAGAGGATACGGTCTGTTCCAACGATTTTGATTGATTCCTCGAATGGCCTCGGGGTACAGAAGCTGCCGCAGAATTCCAGGAATACGTTCGGGTTAGCCTTTGCGAGTTCTTCGGCCTCGATCCTGCCACGTGTCCCACCTCCTGAGTGTCCGAGCAGGAAAGTCACATTGGGGTATTTTTTTACAATGTCCTTAAGCATTACCGGAGAATCATATGAATCGTCCCAGGTGTGCAGCAGTATGGGCAGACGGTATTTTTCGGCATATTCCCAGGCGGGTTCGTAGCCGGGATGAGTCACGGGAAATTTCCAATACCCCGCCAGAATTTTGAAGCCGATGTAAAAGCCGCGACGGAAGAAATTGTCCAGTTCGGCGGTCAACTCTCTGCCATACAGCGGATTGAACGAGAGATAGCCGGCAAAATGGTCCAAATGTTTCAGGAGATGTTTTTCCGCGAAGCGGTTCCCTTCCACGGCCTCCCCGAAAAGCGCGGTTTCCGCCGAGATCACGGTCTTTTCGATTCCGAGGCGGTCCATCTGCTCGGTCATGATGTCTATGTATTCCGGGAAATCGATGTCGCGGATATACCACCCACGATGTGTCGGACCCGTATGTCCATGGGCATCAATGATTTTCACCCCTTGCAGTGGCAGACCTTCCCGGCATCGCTTCCAGAGCGGTTTATCTTTCAGGATTTTAGGTTCGCAGGCAAGTTTTTTATTGAGCGGTCTGATATTGAGAAGCCGCTCGATATTTCCGTGCGCGATAAGTTCGCGTTCCTGCGGCTTGATCCGGTAGTGGGCGAGGGCTGCAATGGATGCGCCATAATGTGATTTGAATCCGATTCCGAACAGGAGGCGCTCCGCACCGAATTCATCGATCATGAGATTTACGGTGTCCCTCATGTGGACCCATGACAGGTCCACGAAGACATTCTTTCTCCGCCACATCGCATCGATGATGCTGCCGAATCCGCCCCACATCTTCTGAGTGAAGACGAAAGACATCTTTGGAAATTTCTCCGCCAATGCGACGAAATCACGTACATCGCTTTCCGGTGCGCCATGCCCGCAATTCCAGAGGACCGCGGGATTCCATTTCGACAGTTCCGAGAAGACCCTTTCAAGCTGGAGTATCGGAAATCTCGAAATCTCCGGGTATATACGGATCGCGTGCACTTTTTCGGAGGCAAAATTCTCCTTGAGGAAATCCAATGCCCCTTTTTCATAGTAGCAGGAGGGAGCCACGACAAATGCCGGGATTAGCCTGTCGGAACAGCCCGATTCGGTGATTTCATTCAGCAGTCGGCGATTCCCCCAGGTCGGATTCAGGTCTCGCGCCTCGACATGAGAGACAAGCGAACGGTCAATGCCCAGGTAATCCAGATGGGAAACGAGCGATTGCATCGTCGGATATTGCGCTTCTTCATACGCGCCACGCCCGACCATGGCGTTGACATTGAAAAGATGGATATTATTCAAATTTTCTCTCCCGAGAGATATTTCATTGTCTTGACAAGTGTTTCCGGACATGGCAGCAGAGGCATGTATTCCAATCCGAAGTAGCCATTATAAGCGGCCTTTTCGATTCTGTCGACGAGGAAGGGGTAATTGGTTTCTCCGTTGAATAGCTCATGCCTTCCCGGAATTCCTGCTGAATGGAAATGCCCTATCCATTCGATATTATGTTCTAGGAAGGAGGTCATATTTCCGGTCATGATTCCCATGTGATAGATGTCATATCGTTGTCCCCAGGGAAGATCCTTGAAAAACAAATCCACCAGCGCATCTACCTTGACCATCTTATCACCCCTATTATTTTTGTCATTCAAATTCGACGTCCAGGAAATAATTCATGTCCTTGTATGTCTTATCCGGTGCTTTCTGTCCCAAATCTTTGAAGCTGTAGAGTCCGGCCATCGCCATGATGCCGTCCTTCTTCACCGGATTCTCCTAGAAAAGTTTATTCAGTTCTGCGCTGATCTTCGATGCCGTCGAGGAAGCCCAGGCCGCATCCAATGACGGACTGATTCC